>CAYLTU010000190.1:0-11377 GCA_964386465.1 uncultured Rhodospirillaceae bacterium | reverse complement strand
CCCGGTCCGGCCGTTCCAGGGCCGCGCGCAAGCCGGTCCAGCCGCCCATCGACTGGCAGACGATCGCCGTTCGCTCGATACCTTCCGCATCGAGGATCGCCATCAGATCGTCACCGAATTTCGTCCGGTCGAAGTTTTTCGGATCGCAGGGGCTGCGGCCATACATCCGGTGATCGAAGACGATCATGCGGTAGCGAGCGGAAAATTCCGGCACCTGCTGCCACCAGCTCGCCGCGTTGCCGCCGGCGCCATGCGCGAAGGCGACCGCCGGCCCCTCGCCGAATGCTTCGTAATAGATCGACGCGCCGCCGGCCCGCGCAAACGACATTGACTATGCCAAGCTCGCCATGACGCGGCCGATCAGGTCGTTCGCCTTCTTGGCATCGACCCAACGCGCGACCATGACGAGATTGTGCGCCGGTTCGATCCAGACGATGTTCTGCCCGGCACCAAGCGCAAAGAAACTGCTGTCGGGCGCCTGACTGAAATGGGCGCCCCCCGTGTTGACCCACCAGAGATAGCCATAGGTTTGCTTGATCTGGCAGGGTGTCTGCAGCTCGTCGATCCATGATTCCGGAATGAGCTGCTGCCCCTCCCAGGCACCGCGCTGCAAGATGAGCTGCCCTACCAGCGCATGGTCTTGGCTGTTGATCCACAACCCGCCGCCCCAATGGGCACCGCCGGGGACCGACGCCATCGCCAATCCATCTATTTCGAAGAAGGAATTGCGGTAATGCTGCCAGGACCAGCTGTCGGACGCGCCGATCGGGTCCATGATCCGCTCCTTCAGAACCTCCGGCAGCGGACGGCAGAATACCTGCATCAGGCATAGGCTGAGCCGGTTGACCCGGACATCGTTGTATTCCCAAAAGGTGCCGGGTTTTTGCAGATCGCGTCTGGTACCCTTCTTGCTGTTGTCCGCGTTGACGCCAAGTTGTCTGTTGTGGTCGACGGTATCCGGTTTGTCCCAGAGCGACCCCTCCCACTCGCTGGTCTGCTGTAGAAGGTGCCGCCAGGTAATGCTTTCGTTCTGCGGCGTATTGAACGCGGCGTCGAGCGCATAGTCGCGTACCGGATCGTCGACATCGCCGATCAGCCCGTCCGCCACGGCGATGCCCGCCAGGATCGACAGGTAGCTCTTCGTAGCGCTGTAGGTCATATCGACCCGGCTGGTGTCGCCCCAGGAAGCGACGATGGCGCCGTCCTTGAGGATCAGCCCGTTCGGACCGCCGCGGTCCTTGGACGGCCCTATCACTTCGTTCCAGGGCGGCCGTTCCGCCGCTATATCAAGCCTGGAAAGGCCGCCTTTCAGGTTCTTCGGCCAGCGGGTCTCGGCGGCCTCGGCAAAGGCGACCGCTTCCGCAAGCTTTGTCGGGTTGAACCCAAAATCAGCCGGATCGGCGTGCCGGACGCCACTGGGTTGCACGTCATCCATGGTCGTCCTCCTGTGAAACGATACAGCCGTTACAGCGCTTCGTCCCCGGTCTCCCCGGTCCGAATCCGGACCGCAGTCGAGATATCGTAAACGAAGATTTTACCGTCACCGATCTTGCCGGTCTTGGCGGCTTCCTGAATCGCCTCGACCGTTTGATCTTCAAGCGAGTCCGCGACCACGACCTCGACACGGACCTTCGGCAGGAAATTCACCGTGTATTCGGCGCCACGGTAAATCTCCGTGTGGCCTTTCTGGCGGCCGTATCCTTTGACTTCGGTCGCCGTCATGCCTTCGACGCCAAGCCCGGTCAGGGCTTCCCGCACCTGGTCCAGCTTATGCGGTTTGACAACAGCCATTACCATCTTCATGGCTTTTTCTCCCGTTCATCGATCCTATTAATCCCGCTTTGAACACGCCTACAGATCGTAGCCGCGTTCGCCGTGCGAAGTGATGTCGAGCCCCTCGATTTCGTCCTCGTCGGGAACGCGCAGGCCGAACATGCCGCTCGCTATCTTGACGATCACGAAGGTGGCGATCGCCGACCAAGCCGCGACCGCGACAACGCCCGTAGCCTGCACGCCGAGCTGCTTGCCGACGGTCATGCCTTCCGCGAGACCGAGGCCTTGGAACGTCGACAACGCCAGGAACGACACCAGGATCGTCCCAAGCGCGCCGCCCACCCCGTGGACGGCGAAGACGTCGAGCGAGTCGTCGATCTTGATCTTCTGCTTGATCCACGTCGTCATCCATTGGCAAACGATGCCCGCGACGACACCGATGATCAGCGCACCGACCGGTCCGACAAACCCGGACGCCGGGGTAATCGTCGCCAAACCGGCGATCGTACCGGTGACGATGCCGATCAGGCTGGGCTTGCCGAACTTGATCCATTCGACGGCGGCCCAGCTGAGCGATGCCGCGGCGGCGGAAATATGCGTGACGACCATCGCCATGCCCGCATTGCCATCGGCGGCGAGCGCGCTGCCCGCGTTGAAGCCGAACCAGCCGACCCACAACATCGCCGCGCCGGTCATTGTCATACCGGGACTGTGCGGCGGGCGCACCTGATCGGGGAAACCGCGTCGGCCGCCCAGCATTTTCGCGAAGACCAGCGCGGAGACGCCCGCCGTTACGTGGACGACGATGCCGCCGGCGAAATCCATGACCCCCATCTCGGCGAGCCAGCCACCGCCCCACACCCAGTGGGTCACCGGCGCGTAGACGACGATCAGCCAGACGGCGCTGAAGAACAGCACGGCCGGGAACGTCACCCGCTCCGGATAGGCGCCGACGATCAGCGCCGGGGTGATGATCGCGAAGGTCATCTGAAACGCGAAGAACACCGTCTCCGGGATCGAACCCGAAAGCGTGTCCGGCCCGATTCCCGCCAGGAAGGCCTTGCCGAGGCCGCCTATGACCGCGTTTGCGCCGCCGCCATCGCCGAAGGCCAGGCTATAGCCAACGGCCAACCAGACGATCGACGCGACGCAGCAGATCGCAAAACAATGCATCAGGACGGAGAGCACGCTGTTCGATCGCACGAGCCCGCCATAGAACAGCGCGAGCCCCGGCAACGTCATGAACAGAACCAGCGCCGTGGACGTCAATATCCACGCCGTATCGCCGCCGCTCAATTCGTCGGCGGCCATGCCCGATGCGGGCCAAAACAGCAGAACGGCAGGCAACAACGCCGCCATACCGCGCAATCCACGCGCAATCGTCATCTTACCCTCCCAAAAGCTAACACCTTGCGCGACGGAGTACGTCGCGTCCGTTGAGCGGCAACATAGTTGAGAAGACCGTTTTCATCCACCCCTCGCGCACGCCCCGGAACCGTGATGGTCGCGCGATGGCCGGACTGGGAGGGTGCGCCCGAGTTATCGGCTGAAAGCGAACGAAATGACGGTTAGCCCAGAGCCGGCAAAGCAGCCGCGGTTATCCGAAATATCCGGCGCTCAACTATTTGGAATATTGGCGTTCGGCGCCGCCGGGCTGCTGATCGGCTATCTCGGCTTGCCATGGCTTGCGAAATCCAGCACCGCCGTTTCCTTCAATCCAGCAACGCTGGGCCTGACCGCCGACTTGTTCGCCTACGGGACCGTACTGCTGGCGTGCTGGTTCATTGCGGCGAGGCCCGCAAAAGGCGGCTGGAAAGCGGTCGGGTTTCGCGGTTGCGATCCGTCGCTCCTGGGAATTGGCGGGTTACTGGCATTCGTGTGGATCGCCGCGTCGGCAATGATCTATTCGGCGGCCGGGATCTGGGAGACCGCGCTCGCCTACGGCGCGGAATTCATCGCCCCCTATCGCAGCGATCCGATCATTCTGTTCGGCCTTTTCATTCTCGCCGGCCCCGTCGCCGCGCTGGTCGAGGAAATACTGTTCCGAGGCATTCTTTATGGCTGGCTGCGCCGCAGGCTGAATATCGCCGTCGCCGCGATCCTGAGCGCGATCATCTTCACCGCCGTCCATCCGAGCGTCTTCGCCGCCGGCGCGGCGGCCGTCTTCGACATGACCCTGCTCGCGATCCTCCTCGCCCTCCTGTTCGAGCTGAGCCGCTCGCTCTGGCCCGGCATCCTGTGCCACGCGCTGAACAACATGCTGCTGCTCGGCCTCTATCTTTATCGGAGCTAGCGCGCGACACTGGCGCGGTAATTTTGAGACGTGGAGAGAAGCAGCATGCCCGGAACGACGTCACGGGACCTATTACAGAAAATCGAAGCCGCGCACCGCGCCGTGCTGGACGAAGGCCGGCCGGAGGCCGTGGCCAAGCGGCGGACATTCGACATGATGACCGCGCGGGAACGGATTGCCGCGCTGGTCGACGACGGCAAGCTGAGCGAATTCGGCAGTCTGGTGGAGGCGCACCATGACAACGAGTTGAACCGCGACCTCGTCGCCCCCGCCGACGGCCTCATCACGGGGACCGGCAGGATCGAAGGCCGGTATGCGACCGTCGTCGCGCAAGACTACACCGTGTATGGCGGCAGCAGCGGCAAGGTCGGGACCTTGAAGCTCGCGCGCGCGGCAAACCGATCGATCGATCGCGGCGTGCCGCTCGTCATGTTGCTGGAGGGCGGCGGGCACCGTATCCAGGACGGCATGAATGCGGCGCATTTCGCGGGCGCCTCGCCCGTGTTCCAGAACATGGCGCGCACCTCGGGCTGGGTCCCGACCGTCGCGGCGATGATGGGACAAGGTTTCGCGGGGCCAACGAACTTTTCCGCGCTGTCCGACTTCGTCGTCATGGTCCGCGACAAGGCGACGATGGGCATGGCCGGCCCGGCATTGGTCAAGGCCGGAACCGGTGTCGACATCTCGAAGGAGGAATTGGGCGGCGCAAAACTGCAGGCCGATAAGCAAGGCATCGCCGATCTGATCGTCGACGGCGAGGAAGAGTGCCTCGCCGCGGTGCGCCGGTTCCTATCCTACCTGCCGAGCAACGCCCGCGCCCCGCTGCCGATCACACCCTGCGACGATCCCGCCGGGCGGCGCGACGACAGCCTGTTCGATCTGGTCCCGGCCGACAGCCGAAAGGTCTACGACGTCCGCGAAGTGATCGGCATCATCGCCGACACAGACAGCGTGTTCGAATTGAAACCCGGTTTCGCCGGCAATATCGTTACCGCCTTCGCGCGGCTCGACGGCCGTCCTGTCGGCTTCGTCGCCAACCAGACCATGCGCAAGGGCGGTATTCTCGACACGCCGTCTTGCGAGAAAGCCGCGCATTTCATCGCCCTGTGCGACGCCTTCGGCCTGCCGCTGGTCTTCCTGGTCGACGTGCCGGGCTTCTCGATCGGCCCGTCGGCGGAAGCGAGCGGGCTGGGACGGCGCAGCGGCCGCCTGTTCTACGAGATCGGCATCGCGACGGTGCCGCGGGTGTCCGTCGTGCTGCGCAAGGGTTATGGCGGCGGTTACTATGCGATGGCCGGCGGGCGCAGTTTCGAGGCCGATGCCGCCTACGCCTGGCCGACGGCGGAAATCTGCGCGATGTCGATCGAAGGCGCCGTCGACGTGGCTTTCAGGCGCGATTACGAAAATGCCGAAGACCCCGCGGCCGCGCGGCAGGCGATGATCGACCGGATCAAGACGCAGACCACGGCGACCGGCGCCGCGCGGGATTTCGGCATCGACGAAGTCATCGACCCTCGCGACACGAGGGCCCTTCTGATCGAGACCTTCAACTCCACGCCGTCCCGGCGCCCCGATCGCAATCCGCCTCGCTACCGCCCGATTTCGCCAATCTGACGAGGTGTCTTGTAAAAGGGTTCGTGGAAAATCGGGAGACGCCGATGCCTCTGAACATAAAGCCGCTCGCCGATGCGACGTTCGGCAAACATGTAAGCTTCGTCGGCGCGGAATATTCGGGTGCGCGCGATAGCTGGCTACCGAATAACGCCTAATCGCGGCGGACGAACAGGAAATCGCCACCCTCGTGGCCGGCCTTTCGGAGGTCGGAATATTGCGGCGTCTGGTCGGCGTTCAGCACCACGGTATGGCGGATCTTCTCGAACAGTTGGGTGCCGTCGATAACGCCCTCGTTCTCGTCGAGCGCCTTCAGGAACTGCGCGGCGAAGACCGAATGCTTGCCACCACCGGAATCCGCGACCGGCTCGAGGCCGCCTGAAGAGAGCACAACCCGCGCCCGTTTCTCCGCCATATGCGCGATGTAGTCGGAGCGGCGCTCCGGCACCTTGATGGAACGGGTCAATGTTCCGGAATAGCAGCTGTCGGCGACGACCATGACATGCTTCGCGAACGTCGCCTGCAGGGTGTCGGTGAGGCTCGAATTGGCGAGCCAGCGCGACCGTCGGTCCTGGCGGGCGTCTACGGGCAGCCAATAGCCTCGGCCTGACTGCGGATCCAGCCAGCCATGTCCGGCATAGTAGATGATCAGGTTGTCCTGTTCGGTGAGCGCCTCGCGCAATTCGTCGAACGCATCGATGATGTCGTCGCGGGACGGATTTTCGAGCAGTTGAACGCGGAAACCGTATTTCGCCCTCAAGGTCTCGGCGACGGCGCGGGCATCCTCGACCGCCGTCTTCAGGGGCGGCAGGTTTTTGTAGTCATTGATGCCGATGACCAGCGCACGATAGGCGCCGTACTCGACGTTCGGGATATCCCGTACGCGGGTAACCGCAACGACCTGGATCGCCTTGTTCCCGTCGACGTCGTAGGCCGTAACCCGTACTTCGCTCACACCAAGTTCGACCGGTACTTCCTTGGCGAAACGACCATCCTCGCGGCCGAATCGGACAGCCTCGCCATTGATCTCCACGCGGATGACAGGGTCGTCGTCTTCCACCAATCCTTCGATCGTCACGAAGCGCGCCTTGGTTTCCAACGTAGCCGGGACCCTGATTACCGGCGGGGCAAGATCCTGGCCGCGGCCGAGGCCGCGTTTCTGCCGCTGGAGGATCATCGCCTGCCGCTGCAATTCGATCTTTTCCCGTTGCAACGCCATCTCCTGCCGTACGCGCTCGCGCTCCAGCTGCAGGCGCATTTGCTCAAGCTTGGCTTCACCGGCCAGGCGCTCTCGTTCCAAGGCCAGACGCTGTTGTTCCGCGCCATCGTCACGCGCGGCATTGCCGGAACCCTTTTGCGCCGGCGGCTTTGGTGTTGCATGGGAAGGTTGCGACGGAGGCTCACGCTTTGGCGCCGTACCTTGTGCAGCCGCTGCCGCAGCCGTCTCAACCGGCGCATTTCCCTCGCCCGCGCCAAGCCGCGCGATCTCGCTGAAGGCGTCCTCTTCAAGCGCGACAAATTTGCCGGAAACGCGAAATGCGATGGTACCGCTTTTCCGGTTTATGAAAACCTCATAGCAGCCCGACAGGGGTTCGGAGCCTTCGCCGAAATTTTGATAATGAACGGTATCGACCTTAAGGCAATGACGGTTGCCTTCGACGCGCCACGTTCCATAGCCATTGTCGCCGAGGCTGAATTCATTGCCGTCGAACGTGCCGTTCGCGTTGAAGGTTATGGCCCAATTGTTTTGGGAACCGCCCGACCCATCGTCCGGATAGTTCGCCAGATGGAGACCGTCGAACAATCGGTGAATTTCCGGGCCGGTGAGTTGCCGAAATCCATCTGTTCGCTGCGCGAATTGTGAAGCGTGCAGCGGGCCTTGTCCGAACGCCGCCGCGCACAGAACTACCCACCCTATCAGCAACCGAACCCTACGCTTCACGAACTGCTCCCGATCGACGCCACGCGCCATCCTAACCCGACTGCTTGCGCCGGTCACCGGAGAACGGTTAGAGCGGGAATAACCGAGAGGATCAGCAGAATCGCGAAAGACACGTTGATCGCACGGCTTTTCCGCGGATCGTGCAGATGACGGCGCAACGCACTGCCGATCAATATCCAAGCGATATCGGTGACAATGACAAGCGCGAAACAAATCGACGTTTCAACCACCGTCGACAAAAAAGGGGTCTCCGGCAGCAAGTCGAATCCGGCGAATAGCGCCGCAAAAGCCGCGTAGGCTTTCGGGTTGGACAGGTTGAAAACCAATCCTGTCATAAAGCCAGGAGCCGCAGAAAGCCGCTTCTTCGATTCGACGGGTGGCGCCGTGGCAATCCTGTAGGCGAGATAGCCGAGATAAGCGAACGACACGATCGCCAGAAAAGTCGCGGCATAGGGCACGGAAAGGATCGCCGTGAGCAGCCCCGCCGCAACGCCGAGGATGACGAGCGCCGCACCTGACATGATGCCGAACAGATAGATCCGCGCGTCACGAGCATCGAAGGCAGCGCCGGCCGCCGCCAGACTCAGCGTGGCGGGTCCCGGACTCGCGACGAGCACGATGCCTGCCGCGACGAAAGCCATGATCTCGCTGAAATGCATCCGGCGTGTCTTCCAGACGTCAGCCGCAGCCGACGTCGCATAGGAAATCTTCGAACTTCCCCGAGGCGGCGCGCTAACCGGCCGCCATCACCTCGCGTACGCCTTCAGCGATCTTATTCCGTTCCGGAAAGACGTGATCCTCGAGGACCGGGCTATAGGGGATCGGGACCTGCAGCGCGCAGACGCGCTTCGGCGGCGCCTTCAGACAAGCGAAGGTTTCCGGATCCTCGGCGCAGAGAGTCGCGATCTCCGCCGCCGCCCCCGCCGTCGGTCCCGCCTCATCGGCGACCAACAATCGCCCGGTTTTGCGCACCGAACCGCGGATCATCGCAGAATCCATCGGCACCAATGTGCGGGGGTCGACGACCTCGACCGATACGCCTTCGTCCGCAAGGATTTCCGCCGCCGCCAGTGATTCCAGCACCTGCCAGGCGAGGGCGACGACGGTAATGTCGGTACCTTCCCGCTTCACCTCGCCCTCGCCGATCGGGACGATATAGTCCTCTTCCGGCACCGGCCCTTTGACGCCGAACAATCGGTTCGACTCGAAGCAGATGACCGGATTGTTGTCGCGGATCGCCGCCTTGATCAGCCCTTTCACGTCGTAGGGTGTGGAGGCGAGCGTAATTTTCAGCCCCGCCATGTTCATGAACATAGAATAGGGGCTCTGCGAGTGTTGCGCCGCGACGCGGCCGCCGCCGCCGACCGAGGCCCGATACATGATCGGGAATTGCGCCTGACCGCCGAACATATAGTGGATCTTGGCCGCCTGATTGACGATCTGATCCATGGCGACGAAGGCGAAGGTGACCTGCCGCCAGTCGACGATCGGCCGGAACCCGGAGCCGGCTGCCCCGATCGCCATGCCGGTGAGCGCGCTTTCGGCGATCGGCGTGGCGCGTACCCGGCTTTCGCCGAACTCTTCGACGAGCGGGAACGGCGCGTCCGTCGACATATGGAAAACTTTTTCATCGCGCCGCATTTCCTCGGCCAGCGCTTCCATGGCGGCTTCCGCGAAGGTGATTTCCCGCATGATTACATCGCCTCCTGGTCTGCATAGAGGTCATCGAGAGCGGCCTCCGGCGCGGGAAACGCACTTCCCTTAGCGAAGGTTACCGAGGATTCGATTGACGCCAGGATTTCGGCATCCATCGCCTCCCATTCCGCATCGCTGAACTGACCCTGCTGGCTCTTCAGATGGTCGACCAACCGGGCGATCGGATCCTTCGCCATCCATTCTTCAAGCTCCCCCGGCGGCCGCTGGTCAGGCTGGCCCACCCGTTCGGTGTGACGCCGCCAGCGGTAGGTCTTGCATTCGATCAGGGTCGGTCCCTCGCCGGCCCGGGCCCGCGCGACCGCCGTTTGCGCCGCTTCGTAGACCGCGAAGACGTCGTTTCCGTCGACGATGACGCCGGGGATGCCATACCCCACCGCCCGATCGGCGACATCCTGGTTCGCCAGGGTCTGCGCCGCGGGAGTCTGCGCCGCATGCTTATTGTTTTCGCAGACATACAGCATCGGCAGCTTCCATTTCGCCGCGATGTTGATGGATTCGTGAAACGGTCCGGCATTGGATGCGCCGTCGCCGAAGAACGACACGGCGACACGGCCATTGCCCGCCAACTGCGCCGCCAGCCCCGCGCCGGTGACGATGGGAATGCCGCCGGCGACGATGCCGTTGGCGCCCAGCATGCCGATATCGAAATCCGCTATATGCATCGAGCCGCCCTTGCCCTTGCAGTAACCGGCCTCGCGCCCGTACAGCTCCGCCATCATGCGGTCCAGATCGGCGCCCTTGGCGATGCAGTGACCGTGCCCGCGATGGGTGCTGATGATCTTGTCGTCCTGCTCGAGCGCGGCGCACACGCCGACGGCGACGGCTTCCTCGCCGATATAGCAATGCACGACACCGTAGATGTCGCCGCCGTGATAATCGTCAGACGCACGCTCTTCGAAGCGGCGGATGGTCTGCATCTGGCGCAGCATCTCACGCTGCTTTTCGGGGGTCGGATAGCTCATCGCGGTTCCTTTGGCGTTGCAATCTTCAGCACCATGCTACGCGACACGCGGCGGCGCCTCAATGCGAACGGATTACGATAAAACGTCGTTCGGCGTGCCGACCACCATGAACACTTTCTCTTGGCGAATAGGAACATGGATGTACGTTGATTGTTTGAACCAGCGAGACACGGCCATTAGTGTCTGTTTGTTTAAACATCAGGTTCGATATGCTGCGGCCCACACTCAGAACTCTACTAATATTGTTTGTGTTGCTGGTTTCCGGGTGCGCACCGGTGAAAATTGCCGGCAAATCCGGGAATTTGACCCCCTCCAACATCGTGACTTCTGCTAAAGCGCCATCAGTACCCGTTTATTTCCATCTAGAAGGAACAAAAATCTTTCACCACCGTTTGCAGTACGGGACATATGCCTGTGGTGGCGGTGGTTACGTTTTCGAATTTGCCGATGCGGCCAAAATCGCTGCGGTTACTGCCATCGATAAAAATTTTCGGCGCGTCGATGTGCGTGAAGGAGCTTTTTGGATCGATCTGGTTTTCACCGATTTGAAGGTGCATGTAAGTTGCCATAAAGGGTTCTTTACGATCACCTGCGGAGGATCAACCAAGATATCCGCCTCGTTGCTCTTGAAAGCACCAAACGGGCGCGCATCGACCGAACCCCTTGTTGTGCACAGCGATGATTCTCCAGAGAGCGAAGGTATCGCCTGTGAGGTCGTGCCAAACGAAGCGGAGAAAAATTTCAATTCAGCGTTCAAAAATCTGATGGCTGCGGTTATCGCGGGGGCCTCAGAATTCATCGAAGCCGATACCAAGACGTCAGCCAACTAGCGCTATTAGCTCAAACACAACCTGGCCCTTTGAAAACGCTGTGAGCCTTAGACGCACTATCCTGATTGATATGCTTGCAATCTAAGTTTTGCCGAAACGACGCATTGATTGCTGTCTCTATTGTGGAACGCCCGCAGTTTTAAGGGCTTTCGCTCGACGCTGTTCCAGTTTCTTCACGTCGAAGCCGCCGATCAGGTCGTGGAACAGATTGTGCCAATTGACCTCGGCCTTGAGATGCATGAACACCGAA
>CAYLTU010000189.1:0-11504 GCA_964386465.1 uncultured Rhodospirillaceae bacterium | reverse complement strand
CCCGCCCCCTACTCGCCGGCGCCCGTGCGCGCCGACGGCCCGGCTTCGCCGTCACCGTGGCTCTTGGCGGCGATACTGCCGAGCCAGAACATGAAGGCGACGCCGACCATGAAGACGAGGACCGCCAGCGAGACCATCTCGGTCATCGTCTGGTTGCTGGGCGTGTAGCTCCATTCCGAGGTATCGCGCATGACGCCGAAGATGTGCCAGTCGCCGCGCAGGCCGGAGCGAATGAAGCCCATCAGCCCCATGTTCATGGTGATGACGAAGGTCAGCAGCAACAAGGCGTACTGACTGCGGATCGACATCTTGCCCCATTGCAGGACGCCGATCTCCTTGGCGCCCCGGAACAGGAAGATGTCGATCGTGGTCACCAGTATCAGGCAACTGATCAACTGCAGGAATTGACTGACCGCGACATTGCGCAACAGCGGCGAGGCCTGCTCCATGACGACGAAGCCGTAGACGCCGAGAAAGATCGCGACGTTGAAGGCGGTCACGGCCAGGTAGATGCCCTGCGCCAGTTTGCCCCGGTCGAGAAGCGAAAGCGCCACCGCGACCACCGCCGTCGCGCACTCGAAGAACAACAGATAGGCCAGGTTGTCGAAATACTCTTCGCGGTCGGCCGGCAGGTCCAGCTCCGCCGGCGACATGTTCAAAAGCGTCAGGCCGTATTGGCCGACCATCAAGATCACCACCAGGCCGGCTATCGGAATGGCGATCTTCGGCGCCAGGCCCTGCTGGCTGATCGGCACCACGTCCGAGCGGTTGCCGCGCCGGTAGAGCAGGAAGCTGAAGAAGGTGGAGAGGATGATCAGGTTCACCACCGCGTTCTTCGCCGGCATCAGGCCCAGGAATTTCAGCATCGGGTGATACTGACTGCCGCCCATCTCGCCGACCTCGGCGCCGGTCAGCGGCAGGTTGTGCGGCGTCAGCCAGATCGCGAAGGAAATCACCAGCGCGCCCAGGATGTACTTGATGAACTTGTAATAGCGCTCGGCCCCGGGGATCCGGGTCATCCCACTCCAGAGGTAGTAGTTCGAAATCAGGAACAGCGAGCCGACCAGCATCGCCTGGATGATGAAGGTCCAGGAGAAATCGCCGCCCATCATGTTGTTGCCCATGACGGCGCTGGTCGAATAGACCTCGCGGCCCAGATAGTACCCGGCGAAAGGCAGCGGAATCAGCGCCGCGATGGCGACGAAGTTGGAGATGTATCCCATCCAGTCGTAATGGGCCTTTTCCTCCGGCGTTTTGGCGCTGAGGAATTTAACCGCGGCGTAGGAGCCGGCAACCAATCCGCCGAATGCCAAATTGCCGAGCATGCGGTGGATCGCGATGGGCGTCGCCAGGACATTTTCAAACGCCTGCCAAACCGTGCCAACGAAAGCGCCGTCCGAATCGACGCCGGCGGGACTCATCATGAAACCGGCCCAACTGTTGGCGAGCTGCATGATCGCGGTGCCGAAGACGTTCAGGAGTATGCCGATGAATATGTGGGAGGATTTCAAATCCTTGATAATCAGCAACCCGATTGAGGTCGGCGCGATATACAGCAGGAGAATGAACCAGCGCGTGTCGACCCGCATGTCCGGGCCGATGAGACCGAAGGCGAAGGCCAAACCGAAGGCGGCGACGATCAGCCCGAGGCCCTTGAACAGCCGCTGCATGTTCGGCGAGAACGGTTTGTCGCTCTTCAACCAGTTCCAGCCGTAGTAGTAGAGGTAGAGCGCAAAGGTCTCGCCGAAGAACAGAAGCGCGTACATGAACATGACATCTTTGAAGATGCCGGCCATGTAACCCATGAAGGTCGGATAGAGGGTGAAAAGCGCGAATGCCAGCAGCCCGCCCAGTGCCGCCGTCGTCGCATAGGCGACGCTCAACAGGCTGGTGAACTCATAGGCCAGCTTGTCGAACTTGGGGTCCTTGTTGTTCCAGCCGATGATTTCGATGATGACCGCGAACAACGGTACGCCAAGAACGAAGGCGCCGAAGAACAGATGCATCTGCGCCAGGAACCAAATCAGCCGGCGAGAATCGATGCCGAGAAATTGACGGTAGACATTTTCTTCCAGCGCGAAAGCGGGGGTCGCGACGACGGCCAGCCCAAGTACCGTCAGGGCCGCCAGGCAAAGCCTCGCGATAGAGCCTTTCCCGATACCGGCGGCGGAAAGGCCGTACCCGAGGTATTGCGCCATCGTCCGCGTCCCCATCTTCATCGAGCTTGTTCCGCGCCGCTACTTGGCGTCGGAGTATTTGAAATTGGAGTCCACCGTGCCCTTCGCGGCCACGGTGATTTTCGTCTTCTTGACGCCGTAACGGGGATGCCAGGCTTTCAGCGTGTATTTGCCTGGCGGGATGTTATCGATGGAGAATGAACCGTCATCGCCGACGACGACGGCGTAAGGATGGACTGGCGCCATCATGAAACCGAACATGAAGTTATGGGCCTCGCAATTGATGCCGATATAGTGCGAACGGCGCGGTTTGATCTTGTCCTCGATGTCGCCCGGCAGCGGTTGGCCGAAATTGAAGAGCGTCTTCTTGACGACCCGCCCTTTTTCGACGCCGATCAATTCACGGGCGTTGATGTTGTGGAGAACGCCGGCGTCACTGTTGCGGATGATGAAGATGCCCGGGCGAACCACCTGGGCCCAGGGACGGAACCGGCACCCTTTCTGATTGACGAGATAGGTGCCGAATTCGGGCTTCGCCCATTTCTTGCCCTCCTTCACCTTTTCAAGGAAGACAAACGTCCCGCGCAGCGCACCGTCCTTGACATCGACCCAGACGACCTCGCGCTCGCCCTTGCCACAGACATCGGCATTCTTGGTGATGAGAATCTTTTCGACGGCATCGGCGGGAACCGCTCCCTCGAAGCTCACCTTGCCCTTGACCGACCCGCCATCGGCGACATCGATTTCCTTATATTTTTTTTGCTTGGCCGCTTCCGCGGGCATTGCCATGGCAACCGAAACAAAGCCGGCGAGTAGCAACCAGGTAATCGATTTTCCGGATATCATAGGAAATTCCCTCTGCTGTTATTGTCTTGCACCCGCCGCCGCCGAGGCGACCGGCCACTGTCGTGTATCGTTAAGTTCCGCCAAGGCTTCGATGGCGACTGACCATGTCCGCATTTGTCCCGGATCCCGGAGCACGTCGATCAATCGTCCGCTGGCCTCCGCGGCGTTCAGCCGGCGAAGCAGGCGCGCGGCCTGAACGCCGTGATAGCCTTCGAATGAAAAGGCGAAATCGAGAATCCTGTCGATCGCTTCGCGGCCACCGGCGGCGGCGACCGCCTCGGCGGCGCTGAGCCTGACGGTTGGGTTCGGATCGAGGAGCAGCGCTTCGACTTCGGGACCGGCCTGTCCCCGCTTGCGCAGCGCGTGAACCGCTTCG
The DNA here is from genome assembly GCA_964386465.1 of uncultured Rhodospirillaceae bacterium. Taxonomy (GTDB): domain Bacteria; phylum Pseudomonadota; class Alphaproteobacteria; order UBA8366. The sequence continues at coordinate 8,105 of CAYLTU010000189.1, read as the reverse complement.
ATGCGGGAAAAGCTGTCTTCATCGCGCAGTAGAGCCCGCAACAAGTCGCCGACGCCTTCGTCTTCAACGGCGGCCAAGGCGCGTATCAACAGAAGCTTCAAAGCCGACTTCGCCGAACGCGCCGCCGCCATCAACGCACTGCCGACTTCGGCCGGGAGCGGCTCCAGATGTTCGGCGATCCGGGCCAAGGAGTCTGCGGCGGCCAAGCATAGTTCGCTGTCCCTATCGTTTAGAACAGCGGCAAGCGCGGACGCGACTTCGGGGCGGCGAACGTCACCCAGAACCCGGGCGGCAAACCGGCGCACATCGTCGTGGCGTTTCACGTTCTGTGTCAGCGCCATGCGCTTCTTGCCCTTGATGTTCCGGGCCAACGCCAGACGCTCCATATCGACGGGCGTCAGTTCGATGCCTTCGCCAGGCATCCGCAGCGCGCCATCGGTCGTGGCGTCTGGTTCATGGTCCAGGATCGCGGCAACGGTCGATGTGGGAAACCGGCCGTCATCGTCTTCGCTCGCGGTTTCCGGGCCGGCTTCGGGGTCGGCGGGTTCCGCGCTTCGCGCTTCCACAGGCGGCGTGTCTTTATCCGCCGGGTCGCGTTCATCGGACAATGCCGACAGCAGCGCGGTGCCGGCAGGATTGGGCCATACCGGGTCCTTCCCGGCGATCCGCGCCAACGCTGACATGGCTTCCAGACGGAGCGGCCGGGCGTCGTCGTCCATCGCATCGATGAGGCTTTGGACGGCCGCCTCATCAGCGGACTCGGCCAATCCTTGCAACGCGCCAAGCCGTATCTCGACGGGTCGCCCCGTATTCGTCGCCAATGCGGCGATATCATTCAGCGCGTGCTGCGGCCCTTTGGCGCCCAAGGCCTTAGCGGTGGCGGCGGCTAATGCTGGCGGCCCCTGGTCCGTTTTGACGCGCAACTCTTCCAGCAAAGTCTCGTCATCCGGGATTTCCGGAATCTCCGCCAACGCAGCGAGCTGTACCGCGACGTCCTCATCCCGCAGCAACGCCGGGAGACGGCGCCGATGAAATCTCCCTAAAAGCCGCACGGCTTCGGACCGAACCGCCGCATCGGAATCATCGAAGAGCGTCACGAGGCGGCCGTCCTCCGGCTTCCGCGCCGCCAGAGCGCCCATCGCCGCCATTCGCACACTTGCCGCGGGATCCGCCAAGGCACGCGACAAAGGTTGCGAAGCATTTTCGTCATCGCTACCGGCCAAAGCCGCCGCCGCACGACGGCGAAGACGCGGGGATTCTTCGCCCAGAAATGCGGCGAGCGCGTCGATACCGGGTTTGCCCATGCGCGCCAAAGCCTTGAAAGCGGCTTCGGTCATGTCTTGGGCGTTTTCATCCCGCATGGCCTCGACGATATCGGGAACAGATTCTCCAGCGTTCAGCGTCGCCAAGGCCTGTACGGCCCTTATCTGGACATCGACCCAGTCGTCCCATCCGCTGTCGTAGAATTCGTCCTCGTCCCAGGCAATTTCGACATCGCGACCCCTGACAATTCGTCGAAGCCAAGGGATCACGGCTTTGTCGTTCAACTTGGCCAGGGTATCGATGGCCGCCAGCTTGACTTCCGTACAGGGATCGCCAAGCAAGTTTTCGAGCAATTGCGCACCGGCTCGGGAATCGGCCAGCTTGGAAAGGGCCTCGGCGGCGTCCGTGCGGACGTCGCTGTCTTCATCCAGCAGGGCTTCGGTTAAAGGTTCCACACCCATCGGCGTCCCGAGACGTCCCAATGCTTGAGCCGCGAGACAACGATGAACGTCGACGCCTTCGCCGAGAATTTCAGCCATCGCCCGGCACACGTCCTTGACGGTCGCGTCGGGTCCCGACGGTGGCGGAATTTTGCGTTGGAGGTTCATCTACGGGAACTCTAACCGAAAACTTCGATTGCCGAAATCGAGACGCAAGCGCGCCTGCGGGCCCGGACGAACATTGCGGTTCTGAACCGGGCCCGCGACGCGCTTAGATAATATCCCGCGGCGCGAAGGACATCGACCGGAAAGATCTTTTGTAGGGCGACTCGCCGATTTTCTTCACTTTGGCAACGCCCATCTTGTAGTTGTAGTTTCCGCTGATCCAATCGACGATGCGTCCTTCCAGCGAGTTCGCCGGTTGCGAGGTGTGGAGGAAATCCATGAAGATGAGACCCTTCTTGATGTGGCGTGTGACCATGGCGACGCCGGTAACGGCGGCGCGGGTCAGTTCCACATTGCCGGCCTTCATCTGACCGCTGAAGGAATAGTCACTGCCTTCGACACCAAGCGTCGTTTCCTTGAGCGATGGCACCCGATCGGAATAGACCATCAACATGTCGCCGCTCTCGATACCGCGCGCCGCGGCGTCGTCCGGATGGATTTCGACATAATTGTCCGGCCATCGTTGAACGACATAAGGTCTGCGCCGATCGTCGAATCCAGACTGCCAGCGTTCGTTGGTCCGCCCCGACGTACACCACAGCTCGTTGCCCTTCGGCGTCATCCATTTCCAATAATCTGAAAACAGAGACCAGGGCGATTTCTGCAGATTGCACCGGCCGGTCTGGCTGTTGAAGTGGGTCAGCTTCTTGTTGAAGACATTGCCCGCGGCCGGTCCGGTTTCCGGAAGCTTACGCGTCGTGTCATGGAGCCGTTTCGTACCGACCAGGGTGCCGTCGTCCTCCATATACACCGGGCCTTGAATGCCATTGGTGCCGAATTCACCCAATTTCTGGTGCAAGGTCTTGCCCTCGCGGTGGGCAGCGACCTTTATCATGTTGAAGTCCTTGCGGCTGCCTCGTGAGAAACGTGCGGATTCCTCAGCGACATCGTTGGAGTTCTTCCAATCGAAACCATCGAAACCCATCCGTTTCGAAAGCTCGGCGATGATCCACCAGTCCGGTTTGGCTTCGCCCGGCGGATCGTAGAACCTGTTGTAGAGCCGTAGACGTCTTTCGCCGTTGGCCCGCATGAAGGTGTCTTCACCCCATGTGGCGGCTGGGAAAATGATGTCGGCGTAGCGATTGCCGATCGGGTCGACCAGATAAATGTCCTGATTGACGATCACCATGCCTCCGGAATCGGCCCGCTTCTTCAACGTGTCGATAATGTCCTGCTTGTCGTAGGACCGGACCTGATGGGGGTTGGCTACCGTCAGTTCCTCGAAGCGCCGGGACAATTGCTGCGAACCGCACATCGACTGAATCCAGGTCGTGCCGATGACATGGGCGAAGCGGGTATGTCCCGACATCGTCCAGGTATCCGTGTCCAAGGCGCGGCGTCTGCGCCCTGGTACCTTCATGGGCGATTTGTTGCGTGGGTACTTGCCGCCGCGCTGTCCGCCGCGCTGATGCCCACCGGCCCTGCCGACGACCTGACCCGGCCTGCCACCGGCGCCGACGATGATCGCCAATGCGCTGATCGCCTGGGTGTTGCCGGTGTTGTTGGACCAGTAGAAGCCCTTCTCGATCATAATCGAGGTTTTGGGACGCTTGCCATTGCTCGGCTTGGCCATCCATTCGGCCGCCGTCCTGATTTTTTGGACATCGACCCCGGCGATCTTGGCCGCGTTTTCCAGTTTGAATTCGTCCTGGGCCAGCAGCCACTTCTTCCAATCCTCGTAGCCCTTCGTTTGGAATTTCCCCCAAGTCGTGCGCCATTGCCACGGCGTATTCCTGGTGCCCTGACCGAAACCGGAACTCGATCCCCATTTGTTGTTGACCCAGTTCTTGATCCACTCGGCGTCCTGCCAGCCATTCTCGGCAATGATCCGAGCGATCGCGTTTACGACCAGCAGGTCGGTGCCGAGATTGACGTCGAGCCAGAGTCCGCCATTCTTCTCCGCATACGCCACGCCGGCGGTGCGGCGCGGGTTCATCATGATGCATTTCTGGCCGTTCTGAATCCCCTTCATGATCCACTGGGTCCAGAGGATCGTCTTGGTTTCATAGGGATCCGTGCCACAGATCAGCAGCGTTTCGGCATTCATCCAATCTTCGTACGCGGGTCCGAAATTGTCGAAACCGGCGTCCCGGAATCCCGGCGTCGACGACACATCGGAAGGCGTATCGTGGAAGGTGAAGTTGGCCGTGTTGACATGACGTAGCGCGTATTTGGTGATGGCATAGGTGTTTTCGATGTACTGGTATGAGTACGTCTTGACACCATAGGCATTCGAACCGTGCGCCTTACGCACGTAATTGCCGACTTCCGCCGCGACATCGAGGGCAAAGTCCCACGGCACGGGTTGCAAAATACCGTAGATCCGCATCATCGGCGATTTCAGCCGGTCACGGGTCGGTGTTTGCGGATTGTAGCATTTCTGCGCGATACAGCCGCCCCGCAAACTGGAATCACCATCCGTATTGACGAACTTGGTGTCCTTGTCGGGAATGATCACCACGTGGTGCGGCTCGCCTTCGTGCAGGACGATGTTGTGCTGGTTCGGCGCGACCCAGGGGCCCAGCGGTTCGACCGGGAAATCGGCCTTGAAGGCATTTTGATCAGCCTTTGGGCCACCGTCGCGTCCGCCCGCGACCGGCCAGCGATAGACCTTGTAACCGCAAGCGACGATGCAGTAATCGCATGCCGTCGTAATTACGTCGGCACCCTTCGGAGGCAAGGGAACATCGGTTTCTGGAATGTAGTATGGCGTCGACATCGTTTGTGTCTCCCTAACCTTGCAAATTGTCGTAGCGGCCGAAGATCAAGCCGAACACGCCAACGGCGAAAATGTCGTCACCGTCCAGTTCGAGCAAAACCTGCGGAAGGCTTTGGTATGCCTGCCCGGAAATCAGTATTCCGTGCCGCGTTAGATCGTAGGTGGACAGGTGCAAGGGACAGGCGCCCAGTGACTTTGTGTCGGCCTTGTACGTGCCCGACAGATCGCCGCCCTGATGCGTACAGAAATAGTTGAAGGCGACAACGTCCTTCCGGGGACCAATGCCGCCGCCTGCCTCCGTACCGAGTTTGACCAGCATGGACTGCGCATAGGCGCCTTCATCGGGATACTCGAAGGCCACCGGCTGATCGGCTTTGAGCGCACTCAGCTTGCCGATCTTCTTGCGCGGATAGGTCGACACCATCGCGGGGATCTTGGCCGCGGCCACGCCCGTGTTCATGGTGACCATGACCGTCGACGTCGCAATTCCGGACGACAGCAGGAACTTGCGACGCGACATCAGGCATTTTCCAGCCGGATGATCCTTCTTCGAAGGTAGCTCGGACACGCCGTATTCAGAGGTTTGCATTTTCGTTTTCATGTTCCGAATTCCCTCAATTCGTGGTTGCTGGATTGGGCAGCGGCGCATAGGGCGGCAACTTCGGGGTCGCCATTTTGATTTCCTCGCCACTCAGTGATTCCAGGAAGGCGGACAAATCCGCTTTCTCCTCGTCGCTCAGACCCAGCTTCTTCAACAGCCTCGTCTTATTCTTCGCCAAGACACCATCGGTGAATTCGTTTGAACCACCGCCCTCGTTGTAGAACTCGACGATTTCGTCGAAATCGAAGAACGAACCGTTGTGCATGTAAGGCGCCGTGTAGGCGGTGTAGCGCAGCGGCGGCGTGCGGAATTTGCCCATGTCGGACTTTTCTTTGGTCCGGTAGTAAAGGCCCGCATCGTCCTTGATCTTGCGGTACAGTTCCTCGGTCACGCCCTTGGCATATTGTTCGTAGCGGAAGGTGATTTGCGCGAGGCCGCTCTCCGACCAGTCTTCGGCCCGGGGAACGCCGAGGTTGTAGTACTTCTGGTCCGTCAACAGCGGACCATTGTGGCATTCGATGCAATTGGCCTTGCCTTGAAAAAGTTTCAGGCCACGCACCTGTTGCTCGCTAAGCGCGTTCTTATCGCCACGCATATATTTGTCGAAGGGCGTATTCCTGTGAAGCAGGGTCCGTTCGAATGCGGACATGGCCTTCCAGATATTGTTGACCTTCGGCCAGTCATCGCCGAACACTTGGTTGAACCGCTTGACGTATTCGGGAATGAAGGCGAGGCGCGCCTCGACCATGTCCCGTTCGCCATTGCCCGACACAGCACCCAATGCGGCGCCGGGAGCCTGGGCCTCCAAAGACTTGGCCGCGCCGACCCAGAACAGTTTTGCAAGATAGGCCGAGTTGATGACGGTCTGGCTGTTACGCCAGTGAATGACGCCGGGATAGCCGCGAGAAATCGGGTCGTTGAAGCCCCAACCCTGTTTCGGTGCGTGGCAATCGGCACACGAGACCGACGCGTCGCCGCCAATACGCGAATCGAAGAACAGCAGCTTGCCGAGTTCGATCTTCTCCGGTGTTTGCGGGTTGTCGGCAGGAATCGGCGGCATACCGAGAGCCGCCAGAGGCGGATTGACGTCGGCGACAGCCGAAGCCGTCAAGCCAACGAAACCGAAGGAGGCCAAGATAGCCGCGAGGTAATGTGCTTTGCGCTTTCTCATCGTCCTACTCCTAATTCCTCTGCTTCAGCCAATCTTCGATCACCGCGTAGTTCACGTTGATTTTGTCTTTCCAGACATGTTCGGGACCGGTCAGAGGGGTACCTGACAATGACTTCAGAAAGTCGACCAGAATGGTGCGTTCTTCCTTGCTCAGGCCCAGCGGCTTGATGCGCGGATCCTTGTTGGGATCGTTGCCGCCGCCGCGATCGTAGAAAGCGATGACATCTTCCAGCGTCTTCAGGACGCCGTTGTGCATGTACGGGGCCGTGTGCGTCAGCTCGCGAAGGGTCGGCGTCATGAACTTGCCGATATCCGAGCCGTCGGATTTGTGTGTGCGGATATGGGCGCCGACGTCGCGCCGGATGTTCATGTAATTTTCGATACCCAGGAAACTGCCGAAGGCGACATAGGTTATATGCCGTGCCGGGTTCGACCAGATTTCCGGATTCTCGGGCACGCCCGTGTTGTGCGGCGCGTCGTCCGTGAACCGCGGCCCCAAATGGCATTGGGCACAGCCAGCCTTGCCCTTGAACAATTCAAACCCGCGCTGCACCGCGTCGGTAAGATTTCCGCTATCGAACGCCGCGCCGCGCGACGTCAAGGTTTTCAGATATTCGGGAATGGCCTTGCGGACCGAACCGTTGGAAGGCTCGCCGTAACCGGCTTCCTTGAACATTCTGACATAGATCGGATCCTGCTTGATCCGTTCCTGCATCAGACGCATATCCATGTTCATGGAATAGGTCTCGGTGATCGATTCGCGGGTCACGTCGTTGAGGTTTGTGCCTATCCGGCCATCATGGAACCACGCCGCCTTTTGCGCGGCGTTGATTAAGGTCGGCGTGTTTCTGAAGCCATCCGATCCGGGATAGGCCTTGGCCAGCGCCAAGCCATCGCTGAATCCCTTGGCGGGAATATGGCAGGTGGAACAGCTGATTGCCGCGTCTCCGGACAACCGCGGGTCAAAAAATAGCCGCTTGCCCAAAGCTGCTTTCTTGGCGTCTACCTTCACCGACGGAACTGGCCCGAATTCAGCCGCACCGATCGGGTTCGCAGTTATCGCGGTGGCGATCGTGACGACTGCCGCCCAGGCGAGTCGTGACGAAATTCTTCTAATCATCTCTAGATCCCCCACACATATCTGACGATTGCGGGTAATACTTGAAGTGATAATTCAGCCCTTCAGCCATCCAGTTCGGTCTCTTCCTTGGTCGGCAGGGGAACGCCGCTGATGCGTTCTAGAAACGCCTGCATTTCCGACAGGCTCTGGAAGTATTCCGCTTCCTCGCCTTGAACGTGTTGGATGTGTCCACGCCATACCGGATTGCTTTTTGGTTCCCCTTCCAACCAGATACGCACTACGAACGACCCCGATGTTCCTGGCTCGACCATTCCGCATCCGCCGTATGAATTGTTCGTCCCGCCTCGGCGAGGCGGCTTCGGACGCACAAAAACATGAACCGGTTACGCGCTGGTAACACCGCGGATACCTTCTAAATCCCTTGTCGTTCCAACCCGTGTGAAGACTAGAAGACTATATAGCGTCGTTATAACATGGCAGCAACACAAGAGACTTGGCGGTTGCCGGAAGATGGTCGCCGGAACCATTTCAGCTGGTTCCACTAGTGTGATGATTCTGAAGTTCGGCATAGTGTAGCTTGGATTTCAGCGGTCTCCAGAGTTCTG
>CAYLTU010000188.1:0-11566 GCA_964386465.1 uncultured Rhodospirillaceae bacterium | reverse complement strand
GCTCGCGCGTCTGCGGCATCGGACCGTCCGCCGCACTCACCACCAAAATCGCGCCATCCATCTGCGCCGCGCCCGTGATCATGTTCTTCACGTAATCCGCATGGCCCGGACAATCCACATGCGCGTAATGGCGGTTCGCCGTCTCATACTCGACATGCGCCGTGTTGATCGTGATACCGCGCGCCTTCTCCTCAGGCGCCTTGTCGATCGACGCGTAGTCCGTGAACTCGGCCCCGCCGCTCTCAGCCAAAACCTTCGTGATCGCCGCCGTCAGCGTCGTCTTGCCGTGGTCAACGTGACCGATCGTACCGACATTGCAGTGCGGCTTCGTCCGCTCGAATTTCGCTTTCGCCATGCTTCCGTTCCCTTAAGTCCAAACCTTGTCGGCCACGTTCAGTCGGCCTCTAAGCAAGTTTCGCCTTCACTTCTTCCGCGACGGCCTGAGGCACCTGGTCATAGCGGTCGAAATGCATTGTGTATTGCGCCCGGCCTTGGCTCATCGAACGCAAGGTATTGATGTAGCCGAACATGTTGGCGAGCGGCACCACCGCCGAAATTACCCTGGCGTTGCCGCGCTGATCCATGCTGCCGACATGACCGCGGCGGCTGTTCAGGTCGCCGATGATATCGCCCATATATTCTTCCGGCGTCACGACCTCGACCCGCATCACCGGCTCGAGCAAACGCGGCCCCGCTTTCGGCACCGCCTCGCGGAACGCCGCGCGCGCCGCAATTTCGAACGCCATCACTGAGGAATCGACGTCGTGGCTTGCCCCGTCAATAAGGGTCGCTTGAAAATCGATAACCGGGAAACCGGCGAGCACACCCGACGCGCGTGCGCTGTCGAGGCCTTTCTGGACACCCGGGATGAATTCCTTCGGTACAGCGCCGCCATGGATCTTGTTCTCGAACACAAAACCGGTTCCGGACGCGCCCGGCTCGAAAACGATCTTGATGCGCGCGAACTGGCCGGAGCCACCGGTCTGTTTCTTATGCGTGTAGTCGCACTCGTAAGTCTTCGTGATCGCCTCGCGATACGCGACCTGCGGCGCGCCAATATTGGCGTCGACTTTGAACTCGCGTCGCATCCGGTCGACAATGATGTCGAGATGCAGCTCGCCCATGCCCTTGATGATGGTCTGGCCGCTTTCCATGTCGCTGGTAACCCGGAAACTCGGATCTTCCTGCGCCAGCCGCGCCAGGGCCGTACCCATCTTTTCCTGATCGCCCTTCGTCTTCGGCTCGACCGCGATCTCGATGACCGGATCGGGGAAATCCATACGTTCCAGCACCACCGGCTTGGACGCATCGCAAAGCGTATCGCCCGTCGTCACGTTCTTGAGACCCGCCAGCGCCACGATATCGCCGGCGCAAGCACTCTTGACATCCTCACGGTGGTTGGCGTGCATCAGCAACATGCGGCCGACCCGCTCGCGGTTGCCTTTTACCGAGTTGAGGATTGAACTGCCGGTTTCCACGACGCCGGAATATACCCGCGCGAAGGTCAGCGAACCGACAAAAGGATCGGTCATCACCTTGAAGGCCAGCGCCGAGAGCGGTTCGGTATCGCTCGGCACCCGCTCCATGGATTCCTCGCTGTCGACCTTCATGCCCGCGATAGCGCCAATATCAGCCGGCGAGGGCATGAAACTGACGACCGCGTCGAGCAGGGGCTGCACACCCTTGTTCTTGAACGCCGAACCGGTCAGCACCGGGACGAACGCGCCGTCCAACGTACCCTGGCGAATGCAAGCACGCAGCGTATCGGCATCCGGCTCGTTGCCTTCGAGATAGGCTTCGAGCGCCGTCTCATCCTGTTCGACGGCGAGTTCGACCAAGGTGGTGCGATATTCCTCCGCCTGATCGGCCAAGTCAGCGGGGATATCTTCGATTTCGAAGGAAGCGCCCAGGGTCTCCTCGACCCAGCGGATCGCCTTCATTTCAACCAGATCGATAACCCCGGCGAATTCCGCCTCCGCACCGAGCGGAAGCTGGGTCACTAACGGAGCCGCGCCGAGGCGATCCTTGATCATCTCGACGCAGCGGTAGAAGTCGGCCCCGACCCGATCCATCTTGTTGATGAAACACATACGCGGGACACCGTATTTGTCGGCTTGGCGCCAGACCGTCTCGGTTTGCGGCTCAACACCCGCGACACTGTCGAATACAGCGACCGCGCCATCGAGAACCCGCAAACTACGCTCGACCTCAATCGTAAAATCGACGTGGCCGGGCGTGTCGATAATGTTGATGCGGTAATCGTTCCAGAAACAGGTCGTCGCAGCCGAGGTAATCGTAATGCCGCGTTCCTGCTCCTGCTCCATCCAGTCCATGGTCGCATTGCCGTCATGGACTTCGCCGATCTTATGAGACCGGCCCGTGTAGTAGAGAATACGTTCCGTCGTGGTCGTCTTGCCGGCGTCGATATGCGCCATGATACCGATGTTGCGGTAACGTTCGATGGGGGTGGTGCGTGACATTATGGATATCCCGGCGACGTCCTGAGTTTCGATTACCAGCGATAATGCGAGAACGCGCGGTTGGCTTCGGCCATACGGTGCGTGTCTTCGCGCTTCTTGACCGAGCCGCCGCGATTGTTCGCCGCGTCCATGAATTCACCCGATAGCCGTTCCGTCATCGTATATTCCGACCGGCCGCGCGCTACACCGATGAGCCAACGGAAGGCAAGAGCCTGCGCGCGATCGGAGCGCACCTCAATGGGAATCTGGTACGTTGCGCCACCGACACGCCGCGAGCGCACTTCGATGTGGGGGCGGATATTTTCCAGCGCGTCGTGGAAAGTTTTGACCGGATCGCCGCCGGTCTTGCCCTGAATTTCATCAAAGGCGCCGTACACGATCCGTTCGGCCACGGATTTTTTGCCGTCCAGCATGAGGCAGTTGATGAATTTGCTGACCACCACGTCGCCAAATTTGGCGTCGGGAATGACTTCGCGTTTTTCCGCTCTATGGCGTCGCGACATAAACCAATCCTCTTTCTACTTAGGCCGTTTCGCGCCGTATTTCGAGCGCCGCTGACGACGGTCGCCGACGCCCTGCGTATCCAGCGTGCCGCGGATGACGTGATAGCGGACGCCCGGCAAATCCTTGACGCGACCGCCGCGGATCATGACGACCGAGTGTTCCTGCAGATTGTGACCCTCGCCCGGTATGTAGCTCGTAACCTCGAAACCGTTCGTCAGCCGGACACGCGCGACCTTTCGAAGCGCCGAGTTCGGCTTCTTCGGAGTCGTCGTATAGACGCGTGTACAGACACCCCGCTTCTGCGGGCTACCTTCGAGCGCCGGTACCTTGTTGCGTGTCGGCGGAGACTTCCGCGGCTTACGGATCAGCTGGTTAATTGTCGGCATCTGCCGTCCTCATCATCACTTGTTCACGCCAAATCTCGCATCGTCACATCCGGGAACACCCACCTCGACAGCCCGGACACAACATATCCCGGAGGCTTCCAGCATCACGCTGGACGCCTCTCGGGCGTTCATCGTCAGACCGCTCGACCGGTCTTATTTTCTTTCAGGTATTCGGGCACTACGTCTAGGCAACGACCGCCGCTCCTGGGCAATCGAGGCCTACAGCCAGCCCCCTGAAAAGTTCGCGCATACTAAGTACGGCCCCTGGGGGCGTCAAGCAAAACATAACCAATTTTTTTGAGGGATTCCGCTGGGTTAGAAGCGGCGAAACGAACCGGGCCCACCCCTGCAAAAATGAAACATTGTTTCGCAGGAAGCAGGCCCAGAGACGTAAAATTATCCTTTTAGGCGACTTCGTGTTGATCTTCTTCCGACCCGCTGCCATCAACCAGCGCCGCAGCCTCTTCCTCGGCCAACGCCAGTTCCTGATCGCGTTCCGTGGCAACTTGTCGCATCCGGTTCATGAAGCTGCCGGTACCGGCCGGGATCAAACGGCCGACGATAACATTCTCCTTGAGACCTTCGAGGGTATCAACTTTGCCGCTGACCGACGCTTCGGTGAGAACCCGCGTGGTTTCCTGGAATGACGCCGCGGAAATGAACGATTTGGTCTGCAGCGAGGCCTTCGTAATACCCTGCAACACGGGATTGCCCTTGGCCGGCTCCTTACCCTCTTCGATCGCCCGCTGGTTGGTCTCCTCGAACTCGTCGCGATCAACCTGTTCGCCGATGAGCATGATTGTTTCGCCGGAATCGGTGATCTCGACTTTCTGCAACATCTGGCGGACGATCACTTCGATATGCTTGTCGTTGATCTTAACGCCTTGCAGCCGGTAAACCTCCTGGATCTCATACACGATGTATTCGGCAAGTGCCTCGACGCCCAAGACATGAAGAATGTCATGCGGCACCGGATTGCCGTCGAGCAGATAGTCGCCGCGCTGGACGTAATCGCCCTCCTGCACGGTAATGTGCTTGCCCTTCGGAACGAGATATTCAGTCGCTTCGATATCCGCATCGTCCGGCCGGACGATGATCCGCTGCTTGGTTTTATAGTCCTTGCCGAACTCGACGCGGCCGTCGGACTCGCTGATGATCGCAAAATCCTTCGGTTTGCGCGCTTCAAACAGTTCAGCCACTCGCGGCAGACCGCCGGTAATATCGCGTGTCTTCGATGATTCCCGAGGAATACGAGCAAGCACGTCGCCGGCATGGACTTCCGCCCCGTTCTCGACCGACAGGATTGCGTCGACCGACATGAAATAGCGGGCTTCCATCTCATTGCGCAACGTGATCACCTCGCCCTTCTTGTCGCGTAAGGTGATGCGCGGGCGCAAGTCGGCGCTACGCGGCTGTTGCTTCCAATCGATCACCACCTTGCTGGCGATACCGGTCGCTTCGTCGACCGCCTCGCGCATGGTCACGCCTTCTTGCAAATCGACATAGTTCGCGATACCTGCTTTCTCCGTGATGATCGGGATCGTGTAGGGGTCCCACTCGGCCAGCCGCTGACCCTGAGTGACCTCCGCACCGTCGTCAACGGTCATGCGCGTCCCATATGGCACCCGGTGGCGCGCCCGCTCGCGGCCTTGCGCGTCGCGCAAGATGATTTCGGTATTCCGGGCCATGACGACCGGTCGGTCGTTCGAGTCCCGAACGATATTCTGATTACTGAGGGACAGCGTGCCATCAATGCTGGATTCGACCGAAGATTGCTCGGCGCCACGTTGCGCCGCACCACCGATATGGAAAGTCCGCATCGTCAACTGCGTGCCCGGCTCGCCAATCGATTGGGCGGCAATGACGCCCACCGCTTCGCCGATGTTGACGTCCGTGCCACGTGCCAAATCACGGCCGTAACATGCCCCGCAGGCACCGCCCTTGCTCTCGCAAGTCAAAACCGAACGGATAAGCACCGCGTCGATACCCGCCTGATCGATCTCATCGACCTTGGCCTCGTCGATAAACTCGCCCGCCTTGACCAGCTTGTCACCGGTTTGGGGGTCGAGAACATCGGCCGCTGCGGTACGTCCCAAAATACGTTCCGCCAAGGGATCGATAAGCTCACCGCCCTCGATGATGGGCCGCATCGTAAGGCCATTCTTGGTACCGCAATCCACTTCGACGATGACGCAATCCTGCGCCACATCGACGAGACGACGTGTCAGATAGCCCGAATTCGCGGTCTTCAGAGCCGTATCCGCCAAGCCCTTACGCGCGCCATGCGTCGAGTTGAAATATTCGAGAACGGTCAGGCCGTCCTTGAAGTTCGAAATGATGGGCGTCTCAATGATCTCGCCGGACGGCTTGGCCATCAGGCCGCGCATACCAGCCAGCTGTTTGATCTGGGCCGCGGAACCACGCGCACCTGAATGGGCCATCATGTAGACGGAATTTTCCGGCTTGCCGGCTTCCGTCGTCGAGATTTCGTCCATCATCTCTTCGGCAACCCGGTCCGTGCAGTTCGACCAGACATCGACGACCTTGTTGTACTTCTCACCCTGGGTGATCAGACCGTCAAGATATTGCTGCTCGTACTTCTTCACGCTGGCATGCGCCGACGCGATTAGCGGATCTTTCGCCTTCGGAACGACAAGGTCGTCCTTGCCGAAGGACAGGCCGGCCCGGCACGCCCAGCCGAAGCCAAGCGCCATCAACCGGTCACAGAAGATAACGGTCTCCTTCTGACCGCAATGTCGATAGACGACATCGATCACATTCGAAACGTCGCGCTTGGTCAGAAGCCTGTTGATCGTCTCAAAAGGCACGTTCTGGTTATAGGGCAGAATCTCTCCGATCAGCATACGGCCCGGCGTAGTGGTCACCCGCTTTGTCGTCGGGTTTCCCGCCTCGTCGAAAGTCTTGCAATTGGCCTTGATCCGCGTGTGCAGGGAGATCGTGTTGTTCTCCATCGCATGATGGATTTCGCCGATCGACCCCAAAACCGGAATGCGGTGCGCCGTAACCTTGCCCGACTTGATCGCCTTGAACATCTTCTTGGCGTCACCGTCTTCGATGATTTCCGACGGGTTGTCCGCGCTACGCAGCAGGACATCCTCGCGCTCGAGCGCGGCGGCCAAAGCCTCTTCGGAGTCGATACTGGCTTGCGCCCCAACGAGGTCATCGCGCGCAATCGAAAGATAGTACAAGCCCAGGACAATATCCTGACTAGGCACGATGATCGGTTTGCCGTTCGCCGGCGACAAAATGTTGTTCGTCGACATCATCAGCACGCGTGCTTCGAGCTGCGCCTCAAGCGACAGCGGCACGTGAACCGCCATCTGATCGCCGTCGAAATCGGCGTTGAACGCCGTGCAGACCAGCGGATGCAACTGAATGGCCTTGCCTTCGATCAATACCGGCTCGAATGCCTGGATACCAAGACGGTGCAAGGTTGGCGCCCGGTTGAGCAGAACCGGATGTTCGCGGATGACCTCTTCAAGGATATCCCAGACTTCGGGGCGTTCCTTTTCCACCATCCGTTTCGCCGCCTTGATGGTCGACGCCAAGCCGTACAGCTCCAGCTTCGAATAGATGAACGGCTTGAACAGCTCGAGCGCCATCTTCTTCGGCAAGCCGCATTGATGGAGCAGCAGTTCCGGACCGACGACGATAACGGAGCGGCCCGAATAATCGACGCGCTTGCCGAGCAGGTTCTGGCGGAAGCGGCCCTGCTTGCCCTTGAGCATGTCGGAAAGCGATTTCAGGGGCCGCTTGTTGGCGCCCGTGATGACTCGTCCGCGACGGCCGTTGTCGAACAGCGCATCGACCGATTCCTGCAGCATGCGTTTTTCGTTTCGGACGATAATATCCGGCGCGCGCAACTCGATCAGGCGCTTCAAGCGGTTGTTCCGGTTAATCACCCGACGATAAAGATCGTTCAAATCCGACGTCGCGAAACGGCCGCCATCCAGCGGCACCAGCGGGCGAAGCTCAGGCGGAATCACCGGTACGACATCGAGGATCATCCACTCCGGGCGGGTATCCGATGCGAGGAACGCCTCGACCAATTTCAAGCGCTTGACCAATTTCTTGCGCTTGGCCTCGGAGCCGGTTTCGGCCAGCTCCTCGCGAAGCTGAACGAGGTCGGTTTCGAGATCAATCGCCTTGAGCATCTCCTGAATCGCTTCGGCGCCGATTTTAGCCGTGAAGCTCTCGTTGCCGTATTCGTCCTGCGCGTTGAGATACTCTTCCTCGGAGAGGAGTTGGCGCATCTCAAGCGCCGTAAGGCCCGGTTCGACCACGACATAGTTCTCGAAATAGAGAACCCGTTCGAGATTTTTCAAGGTCATGTCGAGCAGCAGGCCAATGCGGCTTGGCAGCGACTTCATGAACCATATGTGGGCCACCGGCGAAGCGAGTTCGATATGCCCCATGCGCTCGCGGCGCACCTTCGACAAGGTAACCTCGACGCCACACTTTTCGCAGATGATTCCGCGATACTTCATACGCTTGTACTTGCCGCACAGGCATTCGTAATCCTTGATCGGACCGAAAATGCGGGCGCAGAAAAGGCCATCGCGCTCCGGCTTAAACGTTCGGTAGTTAATGGTCTCCGGCTTCTTTATCTCACCGAAAGACCAGGAGCGGATCCGGTCCGGACTGGCGATCGAAATTTGGATTTGATCGAAGCTCTGCGGGCCGGAAGGTTGGCCGAAAAAGTTCATCAACTCGTTCATCGAGTCACTCCTGGGTTCGCGCGTTGCGTTACACCGGCGAACGGCTTTGTGACGCCATCCGCCGCATATTTAATCAGCTCTGCTTCAATTCGACATTGAGGCCGAGGGACCGAAGTTCCTTCACCAAGACATTGAAGGACTCCGGAATGCCCGCTTCGAAATTGTCGTCGCCACGAACAATGGCTTCATACACTTTCGTCCGACCGGACACGTCGTCCGATTTCACCGTCAGCATCTCCTGCAGCGTATACGCGGCACCGTACGCCTCAAGCGCCCACACTTCCATTTCTCCGAAGCGCTGGCCGCCGAACTGCGCCTTACCACCGAGCGGCTGCTGCGTAACGAGACTATAGGGGCCAATCGAGCGGGCGTGAATCTTATCATCGACCAGATGATGCAGCTTGAGCATGTAAATATACCCGACTGTCACCTTGCGATCAAAAGCCTCACCCGTCCGGCCGTCGACCAAGGTGACCTGGCCGGATACATCAAGGCCGGCATTAGACAGCATATCAAGGATGTCCTCTTCCCGGGCACCGTCGAATACCGGCGTAGCGATCGGCACGCCGTTCGATACGTTCCCTGCCAGATCCAGCAGTTGCGTATCATCCATCCCCTTTATGTCGGCGTTGTAAAGCTTGCCGTAGGTCGAGTTCAGATCCTTACGCAGCCCATCGATCTTACCGCCCCGTTTGACGGCATCGAGCGATTCCTGGATTTGGCGACCGAGACCGGCGCAGGCCCATCCGAGGTGGGTTTCGAGAATCTGCCCGACATTCATGCGGCTCGGCACGCCAAGCGGATTGAGCACGATATCGATCGGGGTACCGTCTTCCAGGCAGGGCATGTCTTCAATCGGGACAATCTTAGAGATGACGCCCTTGTTGCCATGCCGTCCCGCCATCTTGTCGCCCGGTTGAATCTTGCGCTTCACCGCGACGAAGATTTTCACCATCTTCATAACGCCCGGCAGTAGATCGTCGCCGCGCTGCAGTTTGTCGACCTTGTCCTCGAAACGGGCCTGGAACTGATCGACGGCGTCGTTGAACTGCTTTTTGACGCGTTCGATCTCGTCATTGACCTTGTCGTTCTTGACGACGATCTGCTGCCATTGTCCCGGGGTATATTCTGTCAGTAGATTTTCCGTGACCCGGCCACCGACCTTGATGCCCTTCGGGCCGCTGACAAGCGTGTGGTTCAACAGCAGTGATTTGAGCCGGTCGAAGAACCAGCGCTCGAGGATCGTCTTTTCGTCGTCGCGGTCTTTCGCAAGGCGCTCGATCTCGGCCCGTTCGTTCGCCAAGGCGCGCTCATCCTTGTCAACGCCGCGGCGCGAGAACACGCGGACCTCGACAACAGTACCGTTGACGCCCGGCGGGACGCGTAACGAGGTATCGCGCACGTCCGAGGCTTTTTCACCGAAGATCGCCCGCAGCAGTTTTTCTTCCGGAGTCATCGGCGATTCGCCCTTTGGCGTCACCTTGCCGACCAGAATATCGCCAGCCTGGACCTCGGCGCCGATATAAACGATGCCGGCCTCGTCGAGATTCTTGAGCGCCTCTTCACCGACATTCGGGATATCGCGGGTGATCTCCTCTTGACCCAGCTTGGTGTCACGGGCCATCGCCTCGAACTCTTCGATATGGATCGAGGTAAGCTCGTCTTCACGGACGATCCGTTCGGAGATCAGGATCGAATCCTCGAAATTGTATCCGTTCCACGGCATGAAGGCGCAAAGCAGGTTGCGGCCCAGCGCCAGCTCACCCAAATTCGTTGACGGGCCATCGGCGACGATATCGCCCGCTTCCACCTTGTCGCCGACCTTCACCAGCGGATGCTGCGTGATGCAGGTATTCTGATTGGAACGCTGGAATTTCAACAAGTTATAGATATCAACGCCGGGCGTTGCTTCTGTCGAGCTGGCGTCTTCGACGGCGCTGACGACGATGCGCGTCGCGTCGACCTGCACCACCGTTCCGGCACGTCGGGCGATGATCGTCACGCCGGAATCGCGTGCCACGCGCTCTTCCATACCGGTGCCGACCAGCGGCGCATCGCTGCGGATCAGCGGCACGGCCTGACGTTGCATGTTGGATCCCATGAGCGCCCGGTTCGCATCATCATTCTCAAGGAACGGGATCAGCGCGGCCGCAACGGAAACGATCTGTTTCGGCGACACATCCATGAGGTCGATGTCTTCGGCGCGCGCCACGATGTAATCGCCACCCCCGCGACAGCTGATCATCTCCTCAGTGAACGCACCCTTGGCGTCAAGCCCGGCATTGGCCTGAGCGATCGTGAAGCGGCCTTCATCCATCGCCGAAATGTATATGACATCGTCGGTGACCTTGCCGTCCTGGACCTTCCTATACGGCGATTCGATGAAGCCATATTTGTTGACCTGCGCGAATGTCGCCAAGCTATTGATCAGCCCAATATTCGGTCCTTCGGGAGTCTCGATCGGGCAGATCCGGCCGTAATGTGTGGGATGCACGTCGCGTACTTCAAAGCCGGCCCGTTCGCGTGTCAGTCCGCCTGGGCCGAGCGCCGACAAGCGGCGCTTATGAGTGATCTCTGCCAGCGGATTCGTCTGATCCATGAATTGCGACAATTGCGAGGACCCAAAGAATTCGCGGACCGCCGCCGCGGCCGGTTTCGCATTGATCAAATCGTGCGGCATGACGGAGTCGATGTCGACCGAACTCATCCGCTCGCGGATCGCCCGCTCCATGCGCAACAGTCCAATGCGGTACTGATTCTCCATCAACTCACCAACCGACCGGACGCGCCGGTTGCCGAGATGGTCGATATCGTCGATTTCACCCCGTCCGTCCTTGAGGTCGCACAGGACCTTGACGATGGCGAGAATGTCTTCCTTGCGCAAAACCCGGATCTTGTCGTCGGTTTCTTGGCTAAGGCGCGAGTTCATCTTGACGCGCCCGACGGAGGACAGATCGTACCGTTCGCTGGCGAAAAACAGGCTCTTGAACATCTGCTCCGCCGTTTCCAAGGTCGGCGGCTCGCCCGGACGCATGACCCTATAAATGTCGATCAAAGCATCCTCGCGCGACGCGTTCTTGTCGATCGCCAGGGTATTGCGGATGTAAGGCCCCACATTTATGTGGTCGATGGCGAGAAGCGTCATTGAATCGACCTTCTCTTCGGTCAGCAATTCGAGGGTTTCCTCGGTGATTTCGTCACCAGCCTCGACCAGGACCTCGCCGGTTTCCTCATTGATGATATCGTTGCCGATATAGCGGCCAACCAGTTCTTCTTCCGTAACGCGGATGTCCTTGACCTTCGCCTCCGCGAGGTTCCGCAGCAGCCGCGGCGTTACCTTGGCGCCCGCCTCGGCAACAATCTTTCCATTCGACGCGTTTACCAGATCGAAGTTCAGCTTCGAACCGCGAATACGTTCGCCGTCGAAGGATGTTTTCCAACCGTCTTTCGCGCGTTT
>CAYLTU010000187.1:0-11601 GCA_964386465.1 uncultured Rhodospirillaceae bacterium | reverse complement strand
CCCGAGCACATGACAAACGCGCCGCAACGGCAGGCGTCCGACAACCCTTAACAAAGTAAGACATCCTCGATGTGTTGAGGCATTCCTCCTAAACTGGTCCAATAACTTGGCTCCGTTCGAATATCGCGAGGCCGAATTGAGCAAAAAGTATAGGCAATACGATCTGGTGGAGTTGTCCGGGGAGGGCTAAATCCATGAATGAGAGCACCTGCAATCCGTCACGCGAAGTTCCGGCGCGATTGATTCCTGTGCCGCAATCCGTCAGCCCGCAGATGAGGGCCGTGATTGCGCAGCCGCATGACCCCGCTTTCAGTCATGCGCCGGATACCACGGAAGGCTGGAAAGCGAAGGTCGCGGCCGCCTCGCGCAAGGTCGAGGCGGTCCTGCCCGAGCTGCGTGAGAGGTTCGGCGTCACGGTCGAGCCGACGGAGGTGGGTGGTGTCAAGGCGTTCAACGTGACGCCGGCAGCGGTGCCGGAGGCAAACCGCGACCGTCTGCTCATCAATCTCCATGGCAGCGTCCGGGTGCTGTTTCCCGGCGAATCCGGAACGCGCGAAGGCATCCTAATGGCCGGATTTGCCGGATACCGGGTGCTTTCGGTCGATTACCGGATGCCGCCGGACCATCCCTTCCCGGCTGCGCTCGACGATTCCGTCGCCGTCTACCGCGCGCTATTGGAGACACACGAGCCCGGTAAGATCGGCATCTTCGGCACCTCGGCTGGCGGCAGTCTGACCTGCACCACCTTGCTGCGAGCGAAGATGGAAGGATTACCAATGCCGGGCGCGATTTCGCTGGGAACTCCTACGGTCGACCTTACCGATGAGGGCGACAGCTATTACATCAACGAGCACATAGACAACGCTATCGCCACCCGCGACGGCTTCATTCGCGCATCGGTCGCGCTTTACGCCGACGGGCGCGATCTGACAGACTCGCTACTCTCGCCGATCTACGGTGATGTGAGTGGTTTTCCGCTGACAATACTGACCAGCGGAACGCGAGACCTCTACCTCTCCAACACCGTGCGAATGCACCGCAAACTGCGCGCAGCGGGCATCGAGGCCGACCTGCAAATCTGGGAAGGGCAGTCCCACGCGCAATACCAGGCGGATGTCACGGCGCCGGAAACGAAGGAATATCACGACGAGATCGCGCGCTTCTTCGACCTGCACATGGCCTAGGCGGAGTTGTTCGTGCCGATGTCGGCTGTTGAGGGGACAGCGGAAGTCGATCGAGAACGCCGCGAGTTCGCTTAATAGCCAGAAACCGATATTCGGTCGCTGCGTTTTTAGGCGCTATAGCCCGAAGGTAAAACGACTTCCGAGATTGGCGCCCACAAGCTGATCCGGCATCCGCCGGCGCATGGCCTCTATGAAGTTGGTGCCGCTACAATGCATGGGGACGACTACGTCGGGAGCCAGTGTCTCGAATTCATCAATCGTGTGCTCGATATATAGAATGCTTGAATTGCTCGCCGCGAGAGTCAAAAGGCAGCGCAATCGAAGTGCAAATAACGCTGGTTACGTTCCCCCGCGTCGAATTTGCCGCGCAATATTTCGGCATCAATTGCCCACCCACGAATAGCCGCAGTACCGGGGTTGCATACCCGATTTTATGGCGATAGCCTCATTTAACGCGGTCCCAACGGAGAGTTTCAACTCAATGCACGGGGCATAAGCCCCTGCGACCGTCTCCATATTTCTCAGCAACGAGCCCCGTCAAGACGGTGCCGCTGCGGTCGAAGGAGCACTGCATGGTTGGCGTCTACGATGGCCTGACGGTGATCGAGCTGGCGGATCGCCGCAATCAATGGGCGGGCAAGCTGCTCAGCGATGGCGGCGCCCGCGTCATTCAGATAGAACCCGTGGAAGGGAGTCCGGGCCGCTGGTGCGGCCCGTTCGTCGATGACGAACCGGACCCCGACCGCTGCATCGACTACTGGTGGTACAATACGGGCAAAGAGAGCCTTGCACTCGATATCACCCGTCCGGCCGCTGGCACGCTCGTCAAAAAGCTGCTGGCTCGCGCTGACGTGTTTCTAGACAGTGCGCCGCCCGGCAAGCTTGCCGAACTTAGGCTCGACTACCCGTCAATGGCTTCGAATCAGGGCCTGATTCATGCCTCGCTAACCGATTTTGGCCAGGATGGTCCCTGGTGCGACTACGTCATGAACGATGCCGCTCATCTTGCCTTGGGCGGACAGATGGCGAGCTCGGGCTACTCCGATCCGAAGACGACGCCCATCGGCGGGCAGGGCCGCCACGCCTGGCATATGGGCTGCGCGTTCGTGCTGCACGGCATCACCGTCGCCCTGTTCGATCGTGCAACCTCGGGCGCGGGGCAGTATATCGACGTCTCGATTCACGATGCCTGCGCGGTGGGCACGGAGGCCGCCGTGCCGCAATGGATGTATTACGGCTCGACGATGTACCGCCACACTGGCATGCACGCCAACCCCCGGCGACTGCCGCCCCTGCAGCTGCCGACCGCCGATGGCAAATACATCATCGCGGTGATGCAGAATTTCGGTCCGCGGGTCTGGAAGCATCTGATCGCGTGGATGGACGAGAAAGGCGTGACCGGCGAGTTGCACGATGAAAAATTCCAGGACGAGGCGTATCGCATGTCGGAATACCGCACGGGCAACGAAATACGCGACGCCGTCGCACGTCTGATCGCTGCCAGCGACGGCGAAGAATGCTTCCACCGCGCGCAATCGCACGGGATCTCCTGGGGCCTGGTCCACGCCGCCGAGGAAAATTACGACGTCGCGCATTACCAGCAGCGCGACTACTGGCGCGAGATCGAGCATCCGGCGATCGGCCGCGCGATCCCCTATCCGCGCGGTCCCTTCACCTGCGACGCCCTGGGCATCGAGCCGCGCGGACGCGCCCCGCATCTCGGCGAGAATACCGAGGCCATACTGGCACAAGACCTCGGTATGTCGGCCGAAGCGATTTCGGCGCTGCGCGCCACGGGAGCAGTCCGATGAGCGGCAGAGTCCATGAACGTCGCGGCGTGCTGAGCGGCATCCGCGTTCTCGACTTCACCTGGAAGACCGTCGGTCCGTGGGCGCCGCGCCTTCTCACCCATTACGGGGCGGAGGTGATCCATGTCGAGCGCGCCGACGGCTGGGACAGTCATCGCTACAACGCCACCCCGAGCATCGTGAGCGACGACCCGCAGCCGGTCGATCTGCCCGGCGCCAAGCAGGTCCACATAGACCCGCAATTCAATACGCTGGGCGAAGAGGCGGCCGAGAGTAAGGAGGCGGAACAGCAGGTGCTGTACGCCGCGCCCTACTTCAACACGCTGCATCACGGCAAGCGCGCTATCAGCCTCAATACGAAGGACCCGGAGGGGCTGAAGATCGTCGAGCGGCTGATCGGCGCCTGCGATGCGCTGGTGGAAAATTTCAGCGCCGAAGTGCTACCCAGCTGGGGCCTCACCTGGGAGAGGATGCAGGCGCTCAACCCCCAGCTCATCTATATGAGCACCACGGGCTTCGGGCACACCGGCGACTGGAAAGGCTACCGCAGCTTCGGACCGACCGCCGCGGCGCAATCGGGCCTTTCGCTCGCCTCGGGATTGCCCGGCAGGTCGCCCGCGGGTTGGGGATTTTCTTACCTGGACGTCATGGGCGGCTGGATGGGCGGGCTGGCGCTTGTCCAGGGGTTGCTGCAGGCAAAGAAGACCGGCAAGGGCGCCCGCATCGACTACTCGGTGACGGAAGGCGCGATGTCGATGCTCGGCACCTATATGCTCGACTATCAGGTCAATGGCCGGCCCACCCGGAGGCCGGATTTCCCGCCGGGCAACCGCTCCGCCTTTCCCGCGCTCGCCCCGCACAACACCTACCGCTGCGCCGGACAGGATCGCGTCGGCCAGGACTGGTGGATCTTCATCGCCTGCGAGACGCAGGTGCAGTTCGAGGCGCTGTGCGGCGTGATGGATCAGCCCGCGCTGGCGCTGGACCCCAAATTCGCCAGCAACGAAGCGCGGGTCGCCAATCAGGACGAACTCGACACGATCATCGGCCGCTGGACCCGCCCGCGGCGGCGCTACGACATCATGCGCCAGTGCCAGGCGGCGGGCGTCATCGCCGCCCCGGTGCAAAGCGCCGAAGACCGCGTCGAGTACGATCCGCAACTACAGCACCGCCAGATGCATCCGATCATCGAGCATCCCGAACTGGGCGACGTGCCCAACGAAGGGTATCCGGTGAAGATGTCGCGCACGCCCGCCTTCGTGCACGGGCGCGCGCCAACCTATGCGGAAGACAATCAATACGTCTACGGCGAGCTGCTCGGCATGAGCGACGAAGAGATTCATTCGCTGCGCGAGAGCGGCGTTATCTAGGAGACAGTCAATGGCGATCAGCTTTGATCGGGAACGGCTCGGGCCGCTCAAGGATACCGTGGCCGTAGTCGGCGTCGGCGAGACGGACTACGGTAGCGATTACCGCGGCGCGGGCGGCAAGGCGATCGCCAAGGGCGAGGCGCGATACGATTCCTACACCCTGGCATCGCGGGCGTTGAAACGGGCGCTCGACGACGCCGGTCTGAACAAGGACGACATCGACGGGTTGTGCGTCGCGAATCTGTCGAGCGAACGCGCGTGCGAGCTGTGGGGCATGAACCCGCGCTGGAGCGGCGGAGGCGACGCAGCGCAGAGCATCATCGAAGCGGCCATGGCAATCAATTGCGGCCTGTGCACTACGGTCGCCCTCGTCTACGGGAACGCCCAGCGCTCGATGAATACCGCGTACGGCGGCTCGCGCGTGACCGGCGGCGGCATCACCTCATATTTTTACTACGCGCCGTGGGGCCTAACCTCGCAAGGCGCGCTGTACGCGCTGCTGTTCCAGCGCCACAAGCTGCTCTACGGCACAACGGAGGAGCAGCTCGGCGCGATCGCGGTGGCGTTCCGCAAGCATGCCTGCATGAACCCGAACGCGGTCATGCAAAAGCCCATCACGATCGACGATTATCTCAACGCACGCTACATCGCCGAGCCGCTGCGGCTGTTCGACTACTGCCTCATCAATGACGGGGGCGTGGCAATCATCGTGCGGCGCGCGGACATGGCGAAGGATTGCCGCCAACCGCCGGTCATGGTGAGCGGCTTCGGCTGGTCTGAAGAGAACGTCGATGCCACGCAGTTGCGGCCGCGGCTGAAGGATTTCTATCACACCGCCCACCGCGACGTGGCCGCGCAGGTCTATCCGATGGCCGGCGTTACGCCGCAGGATATCGACGTTTTCGCCACCTATGACAGCTTCAGCGTCCACCTGCTGGCTTCCCTGGAGGGTTTCGGCTTCTGCAAGGAGGGCGAAGGCGGCCCGTTCGTGCAGGGGGGCCGGATCGAGATTGGCGGCGAGCTCCCGTGCAATACGAGCGGCGGGATGCTCTCCGAGAGCTATATGCAGAGCTGGAACCATCAGCCCGAGCTTGTACGCCAGCTGCGGGGCGGACTCGGGCAGCGTCAGGTCGAGGGTGCCGAAGTCGCGCAGTACGTTCACGACGTCGCCGGCAAGTGCAAGAGCATTATCTACACGAAGGGAAATTGAGCGATGGCGACGCCGCGTCCGATCCGGTCCATGGATCCCTATGCCGAGCAGTTCTGGACCTACACCCAGAGCAAAGATTTCCGGCTGCAGAAATGCTCAGAATGCGGCAAGTTCCGCTGGCCGCCCGGACCGACCTGCGACCGGTGTCTCTCGGATGAATTTGAATGGACGCCGATGGCGGGCCGCGGCAAGGTGCTGTCCTGGACCACGTTTCATCGCAGCTATTTCCCGGAATATCCGGCGCCCCACGTCACGATGGTGCTGGAACTGGACGAAGGCCCGCTCTTCGTGGCGTATCCCGTGGAGATAGCGCCAGAGGACTTGCGCGAGGGTATGGCGCTCTCGCTGCGCTGGACGGACGGCCAGGACGAATTCGGCGAGTACAACCTGCCGGTGTTTGGACCGCTTGCCGAATGACGCGCTGTGCACTGCAAACAAGTGATCCCTTGATCACGCCAAGCGGGCGGTGGGCTGGTCTTGGTCGAGCGTGCGGGCGCATCTGGCCGAACAGAACGATGGGCCGGTTAGTCCGGCCCGTGGTGAAGCGTGTGGCCTCTTAGCCAATTTTCTCGACAGGGAGCACGAGGATGATGCCGCTTGGCTTGCGGCACTGGTGGCTAAGGCCGGACACCCCTCAGACCGCAAAAGCGCGGACCGAAATCGAGGAGGGGATAATTCGTGGATTTAGTAAAGTGGTAGCCAGGATCGGATCTCGGTTCATACGCTGCATATGCCCGGGGATATTTGGCCGATTGGGCCGTATCTGCTAGCGTCGATCGAGGGCAAACGCGGATGGAAATCAACGAATCGGAAGTCCCGATCCGGATTCTACGCTACGGGCTGGCGCGCGATTCGGCGGGCGCCGGTCCCCATTGCGGCGGCACGGCGACCGAGATGGAATTCGAAGTATTTGCGCCCGATACCAAGATCACCGCTCGGAACCGTGACCGTTGCCGCTTCGCGGCTTGGGGCTTGAAGGGCGGGAGCGCCGGCGGACCCTCGGCATTTATCCGCAATCTGGGGCGCAATAACGAAGTCAATCTTGGCAATACCGATATCCTGACGGTCGACCCCGGTGACGTCATCTACGTCGCTTGCGGCGGTGCTGGCGGATGGGGGCCGAATTACCGCCGAATACCCGCAACTCACGACGATAACCGCCTAGAAGGATAAGCTGCATGGAAATCGGGTTTGCAGGGAAAACCGTTATCGTCACCGGTGTCGTCGGCGGCATCGGCCGGCGGATCGCGCAGGATTTTGCAAAGCGCGGCGCACATGTCCACGTCCTGGACCTTTACGCCGATCCGCTGCGCGAGGCGATCGATTCGCTGGCAGTAGGCGGCAATGGCGGCGGCGACTTTTCTCCCCTGCAGGTGGATGTCGCCGATGCGACGGCCGTCGACCGGGCGGTAAAGAACATTGTCAAAGATGCGCCGCACGGCCAGGTCGATATCGTCGTACACGCCGCCGGCGGCGTACGCGGCCAAGTCGCCAAACCGATAGAGAACGTAACGGACGCGGAGTGGCAGTCGATTTTCGAAGCCAATGTCACTGGTTTGTTCAACCTCGTTCGCGCCGCCGTACCGGGTATGAAACAGACGCAAAAAGGCCGTATCATTTCCATTGCCAGCCGCGCCGGTCTCGCGGTCAGCCTCACGGGCATCCAAAGCTACGCAATGTCGAAGTCGGGGCAGATCGGGCTGGTCCGGCAGCTCGCGCACGAACTTGGCCGCTTCGGGATCACGGTCAACGCGGTGGCGCCGGGTTTCATGCGCACCAATCCGGACGCGGAGGCGCAATGGCGGTCCTATGGCGAGGACGGCCAGAGGGCGATGGTGGAACGCACCGCCATGCGACGGCTTGGCAAGCCCGAGGATATCTCGAACGCGGTTATGTTCTTCGCCTCGGATTACGCGGATTGGGTGACCGGGCAGACTCTTGCCGTCACTGGCTCACCGTGAGCGACCGCTACAGCCTCGCCCTCGATGTCGGCGGAACCTTCACCGATGTCATCCTTGTCGAAGCCGACGGGGGCCGAACCTGGACTGCGAAAACCGCTTCGACGCCGGGTGAGCCGTCGACGGGTTTCTTCCGGGGCGTCGATAGGATAATCGAACAAGCGGACATCTCGGTGGCTCAAGTGACGGCAATGCTGCACGGCTCGACCGTCGCGACAAACGCCATACTCGAACAAAACTGGGCCAGGACCGGCATGCTGGTCACGGACGGTTTCAAATTCGTACTTGAGATTGGCCGCGCCGAGGTGCCACGCAAGGAAAACCTCTATGCCTGGGTAAAATCCAGGCGCCCGGTACGGCCGCGGTTTATTTTTGAGGCGCCGGAACGGGTGCTGAAGGATGGCAGCATCGCGACGCCGTTGGACGAAGCCTGTTGCCGGAAAGCGGCGAAGGCGTTTCGCGCGCTCGGTGTGGAGGCCGTCGCGGTCGTCTTCCTGTATTCCTACGCCAATCCGGCACATGAACGCCGCGCCGGCGAGATACTGCGGGCGGAACTGCCGGACGTGGAAATTGCCCTGTCGTGCGACGTTTTGCCGGTGTTCCGGGAATACGAACGCTCGATGGTGACCGCCCTCAACGCCGGGCTGCAACCGCTGGTCGGACGCTATATCGACCGCTTGCAAGGCGGCCTCGACGACCGCGGATTCGACGCCCCCTTCTACATCATGAAATCGAACGGCGGAGTCTTCTCGCCGCGTCAGGCCGCAGTGCAATCGGTGCATATGGCGCTGTCCGGTCCGGCGGCCGGTGCCCAGGGCGCTGCGCATGTCGGCACGCAGGCCGGCTACCGCGATCTCATCACCATCGACATCGGCGGTACCAGCGCCGACGTCTGTCTGATCCGCGACGGTGTGCCCGGGGTCACCAAGGATGGTGAAATCGGCCCGTTTCCGCTCTCGATTCCCATCGTCGATATTCACTCCATCGGTGCCGGCGGCGGCAGCATCGCCGCGGTAACCGAACAGGGCGGTTTGGTGGTCGGACCACAAAGCGCTGGCGCCGAACCCGGGCCCGCCTGCTACGGTCTGGGCGGCGACAAGCCGACAGTAACCGACGCCAATCTCGTGCTCGGCCGTATCCCACCGCATTTACTGGACGGCGAGGCCGCGCTCGATATCGAATTGGCGAAACAGGCGATTGCGACTCATATCGCGGAGCCGCTCGACATCACACTCACGGCGGCGGCGCGCGGCATCATCGCCATCGTGAACAACAACATGGTCGGGGCGCTCAAGATCGTCTCGGTCGAAAAAGGTTACGACCCGCGCGAATTCACACTGTGCGCCTTCGGTGGCGCCGGCCCTGTCCAGGGCGGCGAACTGGCGAGGTTGCTCGGCACACCGCGCATACTCGTGCCGCGACATCCAGGCATTCTATGCGCCATCGGATTGCTGACGACGGATCTGCAATATGATTTTGTCCGCACCCAGATTCAGCGCCCGCCGCACTACGATTTCGATGTCATCCGCGCGACCTTCGCCGAAATCGGCGCCGAAGCCGAAGCCCGGCTGGAGGCGGAGGGTGTCCCGACGGCGCGACGAGTCTATGCGCGCTCTGCGGATATGCGCTATTCGGGGCAAGGCGTCGAAATTTCCGTCGACTGGCCTGCCGATACCGTCGATGCGCAAACGATCGCCGTCCTGGTTGAGGCGTTTCACGACAAACATGAACGCCTCTACACGTTCGCCGATCGTGATGCGCCCGTGGAAATCATCAATCTGAACATCTCCGCCACCGGCACCATGGACCGGGTCACGCTGCCGGATCTCGATGCCGTGGAGTCCGGCACGGTGCCGGTCCCAACCGGCGAGCGGCAGGTCAATTTCGAAGGCGAAATTTTCGTTGCGGCGCCGACGTTCCGCCGCGAGGCGCTTCATGCAGGGCACCGCATTGACGGCCCGGCGATTGTCGATCAGCTCGACGCCACGACGGTCGTGTTTCCGGGCCAGCACGCCACGGTTGACCGCCAAGGCAACCTGATCATCGAGGAATCGGAGGCCGGATCATGAAACCGAACGTCGATACGGTAACACTGGAACTCGTTAAGGGCGCCTTGCAGGCCGCGCGGGCGGAAATGGAAGCGCTGATCGACCGCACCGCCATGTCGCCGTTCATCCGCGAGAAGAAGGACTATTTCACCGCCTTCATCGACCGGGAAGGGCAGCTGGTGGTCAGTACCAGCCTCACCCTGTCCGGCAACCTGATCGAAGGTGTTTTCGATCACTACCCGATCGACACGATGCGCGATGGCGATCTTTATTGGTACAACGACGTCTATTCCTCGCATGGCGGTGTGTCGCATTTCCCGGACATGGTGTTCGTTATGCCGGTCTTCCATGATGGAGAACTCTTCGCCTTCGCCGAGTCCTGGGGGCATTTGTACGATATCGGCGGCTCGGTGCCCGGCAGTATCAGCCCGCACGCCACCAGCGCCTTTCAGGAAGGCATCATGATCCCCCCGGTCAAGGTCATATCGGCGGGCGTGCTCAATCAGGAAGTCTTCCGGATATTCACCCGCAACTCGCGCTTTCCGGAGATGATGAAGGGCGATCTGAAGGCGTTGATGGCGGCGTGCAGCCTCGGCAAGCGCCGGATGGAGGATACGGTCGCGCGCTTTGGCATCGCCGCGGTCCAGGGCGCGTTCGACTTCATGCTGGGTGAATCCGAGCAGGCGCTACGGTCGGCGATCGATGAGCGGATTCCCGACGGCACATACAGTTTCCGCGACCACATCGATTCCGACGCCGTCACCGAGGACAGCCATTCGGTGCATGTGACCATGACCAAGCGGGACGGCAAGGTCAGGCTGGATTTCTCCGAGAGCGATGACGAGACGGCGGGACCGATCAATTTCTACATGGACGATACCGTCCCGCAATTCATCACCGGGCTTTACTTTACCATGCAGGATCCGAATATTCGCATGAATGGCGGCTTCCAGCGGGCGATCGACGAGATTGTCAAACGCAAGGGCTCGATCGTCCAGCCACGCTTCCCGGCCCCGGTCGGACTGCGTTCGCACACCATGATCCGGGTCAATACGGCGATCCTCGGCGCGCTGGCCGAAGCGACGGGCGGCGAGGCGTCGGCAGCCTCCAGCGTCTATGTCCTGTACTATCTGCGCAGCCGAAGCCCGGAAACTGGGGACGTCGAACTCTGTATTGAAGGATTGTCCGTTGGCTTCGGCGCCCGCACCTTCGCCGATGGCATCGACGCGGTGTATTACGTCGCGCAAAAAAACTACCCCGTGGAATTCGTGGAGACAGAATTCGGCGCGCAAATCGAAGCGTTTCGAATCCACACTGATTCCGGTGGGCCGGGCTTCCACCGCGGCGGTTGCGGGATCATTCGGGATATTCGGGTGCTCGCCGAGGAAGCCACGCTCGGCCTGCGCCTCGACAATTGCAAATATCCGGCCTATGGCGTCAAGGGCGGGAAATCCGGTTCCCCTGGCAAGGTGATTGTCAATCCCGGCACGCCGGAGGAACGGATTTTACGGACGATGAGCGACGGCAATATCGTCCGCAAGGGCGACCTAATCCGCATTGTCACGGCCGGCGGCGGCGGCTGGGGGAACCCATTCGAGCGCCCCGCCGACCTGGTGCTCGATGATGTGCTGGACGCGTTCATCACCCCTGACAGCGCGGCGCGGGAATACGGCGTCGTCCTGTCCTCGGACGGGCTGTCGTTAGATGGTGAAGCGACGCGCGATTGCCGCGCAAGGGCCGATCCGGACCTGCGAATGTTCCATCGCGACGGCTATTTCGGGAGCAGGCTCGCCGCTGACTGAATCCTGCCGCAGCCCTAATTTCAATACATCTTTGGTATATCGCGGAAGTCGGCGGGTTGCGGCGTAGATCCGTTGCGTCCATAGGTCCGGCGGCTCGAAGACGTGGGAGTCGGAAGAGGGGATCAGCCTGTCTGGCACCCCGTTCAACTTCGCAAGATATCCGGCAATCCAGGTCGAGCCGGGGCGGGCGTCGCTCGATACGGCACAGCACCAGGTGCTTG
>CAYLTU010000186.1:0-11654 GCA_964386465.1 uncultured Rhodospirillaceae bacterium | reverse complement strand
CGATGCGGCCTTCCGACAGGATCTTCATCTCGCCCCGTTCCACCGGCCAGCCGGTCGCGGTCTCGATATAGTTGGCGAGACCGATACCGCGATACTTGCCGCGCGCGTGGGCCTCCGCACGGCGCCCCGCGAAACCGTCCCAATCGCTACGCGTGAGCGCCATGTCCATGCCGCGTTCGAATTCGCCACTGTCGTAGGTCATGCCGGCCTGGTTCGCGTACGGCATCGCCTCGGGCGGGATCAAGTTGCGGCGGCGCAGTTCGACCCGATCGATGCCCATCTCCTCGGCCGCCATGTCGATCAGCCGCTCGATGACGAAAATCGATTCCGGCCGCCCGGCGCCGCGATAGGCGGTGGTCGGCGAGGTGTTGGTCAGCACGCCCTTCGATTCGAGATGGACGAGCGGGATATCGTAGACGCCGGACGCGACGGACGGTCCGCGCGCCAGCGGCACGTAGGTGACGGCATGCGATCCCAGGTCGGCCAGGTTTTCCGTCCGCATGGCGAGGAACCTGCCGTCCGCGTCGAGCGCCAGTTCGGCCCGCGTCAGCAGGTTGCGCCCGCTATAGTCGCTGAGGAAGCTCTCGCTGCGGTCGGCGGTCCATTTCACCGGCCTGCCAGCCCGCCTGGCGGCCCACAGCACGAGCACGAACTCCGCATAGGTCGAATTGCGCGTGCCGTAGCCGCCGCCCACATCGCGGCTGATCACACGGACCCCGCCGAGTTCGACCCCGAAAGCAGCGGAAAGTTCGTTCTGGAACCGGTTGACGCCCTGGCCGCCGGCATTGAGCGTGTACCGGTCCGCCGGGTCGTATTCGCCGATCGCCGCGCGCGGCTCCATCGGCACCCCGGTCACGCGGTTGTTGAAGGTCTCCAGCCGGACGGTATGCGCCGCGCCGGCGAACGCCCGATCGACCGCCGCCACGTCACCCTTCAGCGCATCGACGATCAGATTGCCCGGCACCTCGTCCCAAATTTCCGGTGCGTCCTCGGTCAATGCGTCACCGACCGTCGCGACCGCCGGCAGCACGTCGTAATCGACCGCAACCAGCTCTGCCGCATCTTTCGCCTGGTCCAGGGTGTTTGCGACGACGACCGCGACCGCCTCTCCGACGCGGCGGACCTTGTCGGTCACGACCGGGTAGACCGGGGTCTGGAAGATCGGTGCGCCGCTGCGGTTCTTGAGTTCCACATCGGGCGGGTTGCCGCGATGGCGCAGCGGCTCGATTCCGTCGGCGAGATAGTCGGCCCCGGTCAGGACGGCCAGCACGCCCGGCGCTTCGAGCGCCGCCGCCCTATCGATCGACCGGATGCGGGCATGCGCGTGCGGCGCCCGCAAGACGTACATTATAGCTTGGCCGGGCCGGTTCAGATCATCGCTGAATTCGCCGGCACCCGTCAGCAGCCGATAATCCTCGACCCGGGGACGGTGCGTGCCGATATGGTTCATTTCGGCCGCGTGGCCACCGTCGCCAAGGTGTAGCCGGCGAGATCGGACATGGTTTCCGGATCGAGCCCCGGCGCCTTGGCCAGGAACCGCTTGACGGTCCGGATCGCCGCCACGTCGTAGCCCGCGAGGTTGGCGAGCAGCGCGGCCTGCGCCGCGTCGAGCGCGTCGTCGGCGACGACCTCGCTCACCAGCCCGACCGACAACGCGGTCGGCGCGTCGATCTCGTTCATCGATAAAACCATGTTGGCGACCGCCTTCGGCGCAACCTTGGCCAACGCGGACATCGCCAATGTCGGTGCGATGCCGTGCGCCATTTCCGGCAGCGCGAAGCGCGCGCCTTCGCCAGCGATGGCGACGTCCGAGCCGCCGACCAGCGCGCAGCCGAAACCGAGCGCCTTGCCCTGCACGACCGCGACAATCGGCGCCGGGCAGTCGCGGAACGCCTTGTAGACGCCGAGGATCTTGCCGTAGACCTTGCCATGCAGATCGAAGGCGTTATCCGGCGGCGGACCGCCCGGCCCCTTCGGGTCGCGGCCATGGCAGAAATCCTTGCCGCTGCCGCGCACCACGACCGCGCGCAGCTTCGGATCGGCCGCGAAGCCGTTCACGTGGTCGGCCAGCTGCTGCATCATCGCGTGGGTGATGACGTTGCCGCGCCGCGGCCGGTTCAAGGTAATGAACGCGAACGGCCCCTTCCGTTCGACCAGGATCGGTTTCGCCATCGACTTCGCTCCCTGTCTTTGTTTTGATCAGCTTACTGCCTGAACCCGGTCCGGCAAACGCACACGAAAAAGGCCGCCCCGAGGGGCGGCCCGAATTTCGATCGCTTGTTGCCGCGTTAGCCTATTCGGCCGCCGCCGCCGGATCGGCGAACATCGTCCCGACATGGAAGCCGCGGCGTTTCAGGCTCTTCACGAACTCGTCGTTGAAGTGGGATACGACCGAGCCGGTGACCGTGTCGCTGGCGAGCAGCGCGTCGGACCAGGCCTGCACGCGCGGGAAGTCCTTCAGCACGCCCGTTTGCAGCTTCGCTTCGACGAAGGCGAAGCGCTGCAGGAACGGCGCGTAGGCGGCATCGACCAGGCACAGCGTGTCGCCGTTGAAGTACGGCCCGTCATTGTCGCGTTCGTTCTTGAGCGCCTCCTCCAGCTTGGTCAGGCGCTTCGGCGCTTCCGCCAAGCCCGCCTGCATCTCCTCCTCGGACTTGGTGTAGTAGATGCCGCTCAGGCCCTTGGCGAAGTCCGGCACGAAATCCGTCCAGGCGCGGTTGCGCGCCCGCTTGATCGGATCCACCGGATGCAGGTGCGGTTCGACCATCTCGTCGAGATATTCGGCGATCGCGTTCGATTCGAACAGCGGCACGCCGTCGACCGACAGCACCGGCACCTTGCCGTGCGGCGAGATCTCCAGGAACCAGTCGGGCTTTTCCTGCAGGTTGATGTAGGTGACTTCGAAATCGATATCCTTGGCACGCAAAAGAATCACGGCGCGCTGGACCCAGGGTCACGT
Source organism: uncultured Rhodospirillaceae bacterium (assembly GCA_964386465.1). Taxonomy (GTDB): domain Bacteria; phylum Pseudomonadota; class Alphaproteobacteria; order UBA8366. The sequence continues at coordinate 8,695 of CAYLTU010000186.1, read as the reverse complement.
ATAGGAACTGATCAGATGATATTTCACGGCCATGCCGCTGCCTCCATGGGGTTGCGATAGTCGCGTTCAACTGTCGCGAGAATAGGACCGGTGGGACGAGAGTGTCAAAGCGGACGGTCCGGTACGGTCCGAACTGCTGCCGACACTGGCCCGCGCCACGCCTCAATTTAGCTGTCCGTTAAACCGGGGCCGCTTCAACCCGACCCCTTTCGCGCGCCTGCCCTTCACCCCGCATCCGACATGCCGGCAATGATGTCTGCCTTCTCGCATTTCAGGACTGCTACTGCCCAGGTCCTGACCTAGATGACGCCGCTGGCCGACGGCGAAAGATGACCCGTATGTGACATTTGGTCTCGATAGACAGTATTACCGCTCAACCGTAGACTTTGGCCGAATACGCGATAGGGTGGAAGCTGCTAGATGGCAGAAAATATCGCACAATGGCTCAACGGACTCGGTCTCGGCCGGTACGCACAAGCGTTTGCTGAAAACGGTGTCGACCTAGAGGCCCTATCGCTTCTTAGGGACGAAGATTTTGAGCGGCTCGGAGTGCTGTTGGGCCACACGCGCAAGCTTCAAGCTGCCATAGAAGTCTTATCCGCCAACGAAACAGCCACCCGGTCAGTTCCATTTGCAAGCCAGGAACCCAAAGGCGAACACGCTGCGGCCGAGCGGCGGCAACTAACGATCATGTTTTGCGATCTCGTCGGTTCAACCGAGCTTTCCGCGCGGCTCGATCCTGAGGATCTGCGCGATATCATGCGCCAGTATCAGGATTCCGTTGTTGGCGCCGTTACCCGCTACGACGGCTATGTAGCGAAATATCTCGGCGATGGCGTGCTCGCCTATTTCGGCTGGCCGCAGGCACACGAAGACCAAGCGGAACGTGCGGTCAGAAGTGGGCTGGGTGCTATTGCCGCCGTAGAAAATGTCCGTCTCGATGGCGGTCTCACGCTCCGCGCTCGCATCGGAATTGCTACCGGTCAGGTGGTGGTGGGAGATTTAGTCGGTGATGAGGCTTCGGATGGAGAAGCGGTGACCGGTGAAACGCCGAATCTAGCGGCACGGTTACAAGGGGCGGCCAAGCCAGGGCAGATCGTAATTGGATCGGTGACTCGTCGCCTGATCGGTACGACTTTCAAACTGAACGAACTGGGGCAGCTGACGCTTAAAGGGTTCTCGCAGAACATTCCAGCTTGGTCCGTTATCGGCGAAGGCTCTGCGGAAAGCCGGTTTGAAGCCACACATACAGATTCACTTACCCGCCTTGTCGGTCGAGAGAACGAGCTGGCTCTAATAGGGGAACGGTGGGAATTGGCAAAGGGCGGCGAAGGTCAAGCGGTCTTGTTGTCGGGTGAAGCCGGAATTGGAAAATCGCGCATTGTTCGCGCAGTTCGCGACTTGGCCGCTCAGGATCGTCATTATCGGCTGCGCTACCAGTGCTCGCCCTACCACAGCAACAGCGCTTTCTATCCGATCATACAACGGCTGGAACGGGCGGCTGGCATCACGATGGAGGACGGTAACGATGAAAAGATCGACAAGCTAGAGAGTTTGCTCAAGCTCTCGGCGGTCGACTTGGAATCGATAGCACCCTTGTTCGCCGCCTTGTTATCGTTACCGGCCGAAGACCGCTACGGCACCCTGGACCTCACACCAGGGCAGCGCCGCGATCATACGTTTGCCGCGCTGGTCGGACAGGTTTTGGCTCTGAGCCGTCAACGGCCCGTTCTATTCGAGATAGAAGATGTCCACTGGGTCGATCCGACGACCCAGGATTTCGTAGGCGAGGTGATCGCTCAGGTCGCTGATGCTCCGGTGTTTGTATTGGTGACGCATCGGCCCGAGTTTGTTCCGCCTTGGACCGGTTATCCTCATTTGACCTCACTGACTCTTAACCGGTTGAGCCGGAGTCAAGGCGCGAAGATTGTCGAAGCTTTTGGCGCCGCAAAGCTAAGCGGTGCGGTAGCGGATAGCATTGTCACGCGCGCCGACGGTGTGCCCTTGTTCGTGGAGGAATTGACGAAATCAGTGCTTGAGGCAGGCGATACCGAGGGAACTCCTATTGCGGTTGATGCGATACCGGCAACGCTGCAGGCCTCCTTAACGGCCCGCCTGGATCGGTTAGACAATGCGAAACGAATTGCCCAAATTGGCGCTGCGATTGGCCGCGAATATTCGTATGACCTGATTGCCGCGGTATCCGAGGAAACGGAGGCAAACCTGAAGCCAGCGCTTGACCGGCTGGTCGAAGCCGAGCTGGTGTTCCGTACCGTCACGACACAGAGCACCGTCTACACCTACAAACATGCGCTGATACAAGAGGTCGCCTACGAAAGCATGCTCAAGAGTAGGCGGTCACAATTGCACAGGCGGATCGCGGAAATATTGAAGGCGAAATTTCCGACCACTGCCGAAACAGAGCCGGAAGTTCTCGCCCTGCACTATTCACTGGCGAATATGACCGAACCCGCAATTGTCTATTGGCGGCGTGCCGGCGAGTTGTCGTCCGATGCTTCAGCGAACATCGAAGCGACAAGCCATTTCGAAAAGGCTGTGGACCTACTGGATTCGCTGCCGGAAAGTAATGAACGCGATCAGTTGGAACTCGAATTGCAGATCGCCTTGGCCGGTCCAATGCTCATGACCAGGGGACCTGTTACCGAGGTTGGCGACGCTTATGTACGGGCGCGGGAACTATGCCAGAAATTGGGGGACTCGCCACAGATCGTCCCCGCCCTGTTCGGCATGTGGCGGTATTATGTTGGCAGGGGTGACTGCACTGTCTCCCGCGACATAGGGCGGCAGCTCTTGGAGCTTGGGAAGAGCGCAGATGACATAACTGCTGCGGTGCTCGGTCATTATGGCCTTGGTTATGCGTCGTTCTGCTACGGTGATTTGGTTGAATCTCGAATCAAGCTTGAAGAGGGATTCAAATTGTACGACCGGAATATTCGCGATGAATTTTCCGTTCGCCTCGGCCAGGACCCAGGTGTTGCCTGCCTTGCTTATGGCGCGTTGGCTCTGTGGGTGCTCGGTTACCCCGACCAGGCGAAGCGTATATCCCGGAAAGCGGTGACGCTGGCACAAGAGCTGTCGCATCCCTTCAGTATGGCATTCGCGCACAGTCTTGCCTGTCAGGTTTTTCAGCATCGGGGTGAAGTCGAAGACCTGCGAATAGCGTCCGAATCCGCCATCGGAATTTCTCGCGAGCAGGGATTTTCTCTTTGGCTTGCGTCGCCGAAAATATTCAAAGGTTGGGCACGGTCCCAGCAAGAAAATGCTATCGAAGGCACCCTGGAGACAAAAGAAGCCGCGCAGCTAATCGTCGACGCCGGCATGGAAATGCGCCGGCCCTACTATCTGTCTCTCGTCGCCGAAGGTTATATTTTGGCGGAGAAACTTGTTGAAGCGAGATTGATACTCGACCAAGCACTCGCGATTGTAACCAAGACTAATGAACATTGGAGCGAAGCCGAGTTGTTGAGGTTAATAGGCAAGATTGAGGTGCGCGAAGACGCTAATGCGGCGGAAATTAAATTTGAACAAGCGCTTACCGTCGCCCGCAGCCAGGGTGCAAAATCTTGGGAATTGCGAACCGCCACCAGCCTCGCACACCTCTGGCATGGCCAAGGGAGAACTGATGACGCCCGGAACCTTCTGCAACCAGTTTATGATTGGTTTACAGAGGGTTTTGACACGCTAGATTTGAAGGAAGCCAAGACACTGCTACACGAGATTTCGTAGATCGAAATTTCATCAATATGTTGCAGTGTAAGAGTCCGCTGATGGCTAAAATGCGAACTAGCGACGTTCCCGTTCGACTTCCGCGATTGCTCCAGCTTCGGAGATACTGACTTCCGCGTTACCCTCGAAATTTGACGTTATCTCGGGACGAGATCGACAGTCGGGTTTGGCCGGGCTCGGAAACTTCCGCCATTGAAGCGACGATGGTTTTGCCAATCCGCAAAATTTCCCGCCCCGCCGCTTCCGTGTCGGCCCGCGCCTGGCCAAGGAGCGATCAATGCCGTTCATGGCAGCGAGAAGACGCCCGGCTCATTGCGCGATCCGGCCGAAACGGGCAGCGGATCGCGCAAGCCGGTGGAATTCGACCAGAGCCGGGCCGGCCGGTTGTCTCGCATGGGTGCGCTGCAGGATCGACGATGGCTTTGGAGACGGCCCGTCGCCGGGAAATCGAGCCTGGTGCTCGATCATCGCCTGACCTGCGGCGCGGAAATCGCCGCCAAACGTCTTGAACGGGATCCGGCGACGCCGGTTTGCGCCGACTGCGCAAGGTAGTACTTTGACACGCCGTCAATCTTCGGAACGCAGCCGCATACTTTGCCATGCAGGGAAAAATCATGAACGACAGCGCCGACGATACGCTATTGAATTTCGCTTACGGCTCCAACTTGGCGACGACGTTCGTGCGGCAGTATTGCCCCAGCGCGACCTTCGTCATGCGGGCGCAACTGCCGAATTACGAAGTCCAGTTTCGGTTCTATTCCGAGCCACGCCAAGGCGGGATCAGCACCATTATCGAAACGCCCGGCGCCCTGGTGCATGGCGTGATCTACCGCATCGACCGCCGGGAAATCGAGGAACTCGACGTCATTGAGCGGCTCCATCTCGGTCTCTACAAACGGGAACCGTTTCTCGTTCACGGAGAGGACGGGGCCTGGCACACCGCAGAGCTCTACCGGGTCACGACCCCCGACGGACCTTTTCCGGCGGCGAAAAGTTATGTCGATCAAATGATCGAAGGCGCGCGGGAACACGGTCTCGACGCGGCCTATACGCAGAAACTGGTCGATCTGCGGCGCTCGTTGGATTAGAGCCCGTTAAACAACGCGGCCGCGGCCAACGGCGACCCCTACCATGGCGCTTTCGTAAAAACGTCAATTCCCGGCCGCGGGAACCGATCATTCAGCCTACCCGCTATCGCGATCCGCCGAAAACACCGCGCCTTCGCGAAAGAACGCCGCCACTTCCTCCGCGCCGAAACCGAACTCCGCCAGAATCTCCCGCGTGTGCTCGCCCTTGGCCGGGGCGGGGCGAACGGTTTCGGCGTAGTTTCCGTCGAGGCGGATGGGCAGGCCGACGGCGCGCGGCACATTCGGCGCCAGCGGGTCGACCAGCGGCAGGTCTGCGCCGAGGTTTGCGTCGGCGGCGATGTCGGCGAAGTCGTTGATGGGGCCGCAGAGGATATCCGCCGCGCGCAGGCGTTCCAGCCAGTCTGCGGCCGGGCGGGCGGCGAGGAGGGGCACGACGATATCGTCGAGCGCGGCGCGGTTTTCGACCCGCAGGGCGTTCGTGACAAATCGCGGATCGTCCGCCAGCGCGCCCAGTTCCATGGCAGCGCAGAACTTTATCCAATGTTCGTCGCGCAGCACCGCGATGCTGAGATAGCGTCCGTCCGAGGTCTTGAAGGCGCCGGCCGGAGCCAGGTTGGCGTTCTGGTTGCCCTGCCGCCGCGGCACCTTGCCGGAGGCCGCGTAGCGGGTGTACCCGCCGCTCATCATCGCCAGCGCGGCGGCCATCAGGCTGATGTCGATCACCGCACCCCCTTGCCCCGTAAGCCGGCCGTAGAGCGCCAGGAGAATGCCCTGTACGGCTGAATTGGCGGCGGCCATGTCGATCAGCGGAAAGCCGATGCGGAGCGGCGGCCCGTCGGCCTCGCCGACCACGCTCATGACGCCGCTCATCGCCTGTATGATCGTGTCGCTGGCGGGATACTCCGCGTAGGCGCCGTCCTGCCCGAAGCCGGAAATTGTGCAGTAGACGAGGTCCGCGTTGATCGCGCGGCAGCGCGCGGCATCGAAGCCGAGCTTGGCCATCACGCCGGGCCGGTAATTCGAGATCAGGACGTCCGACCGGGCGATCATCCGCTCCAGGATCTGTTTGCCCGTTGCGCTCGACGCGTCGAGGCCGATGTCGCGCTTGTTGCGGTTGAGGGTGATGAAATTCGCGTTGGCCTCGCCATCGACCCGCACATGATCGGAGGGCCGGGACCAGTCCCCCGCCGCGCGCTCGACCTTGATGACATTGGCGCCCATGTCGGAAAGCGCCATCGCCGCGTAGGGCCCCGCGACCCCTTCGGTCATGTCGATGACGGTGATCTTCGACAGAATTCCAGTCTGCATGGGAATACCTTCCTCATCACCCTCGAATGGCTGTTCCCGCTCCACGCCACTTTCTTCGGCCGCCAATCCGGCCCCTACTCGACACCCTCGACAATCCTGAAATCGCGGATGGCGCCGTCCCCCAGCGCAGCGACGGCGGCCTGATATTCCGGGCTGCTATAGGCTTCCAGTGCGGCCTCATAGCTGGGAAACTCGACCAGCACGGTCCGTTCGGCAAGACCGTCTTCGAAGGCCGCCACCCGCCCATCGCGCGCCAAGATATTCGCGCCGCGCGGCAGCATCGCGCGCGGCGCCAACTCGGCGTAGGTCTTGAGTTTCTCGGGATCTCGTATCTCACGATAGCAAACCACCAGATAGCCTTTCGCCATGGTCTAGTACCCTGTCCTGTTCATTCGGAATGACGTCTTCTCACCCGCGCGTCGGCGCCCAGCCATAGGCCTTGGCGCAGGCGCCGCCCATCAGGGTCGCGCGCTCGCTATCGCTCAACCTGTCGGTGAGGCGGAAAGGTTCGACGGCCTGTTCGAAGTTGACGACCGCGAAGGCGCGGGTCCAGTCGGTGCCCCACAGGCAGCGGTCTAGGCCCCAAGCGTCGAAGACGCGGGCAAGTGGGTCCCATATGTCCGGGAAGGGATAGGGTTTGTGCGACAGGGTGCAGGCGCCGCTGACCTTGATCACCGCATTCGGGCGGCCGGCGAGGTCCAGCACCTTCGGCAGGACGGCCCAGGGCTCCGGCGGGGCCGGCGGCGTGTGGGGCTGCAGGAGGCCCAGATGGTCGATAACGAAGCGGGTGTCGGGGTAGCGGTCGACCAATGCCATACCCGCATCGAGCTTGCCCCAGCAGAGCATGTTGACCGGAAAATCGTGCCGCTTGGCCTCGCGCAGGATCAACGCGATGCCGGGATCGTCCGGATCGCGGTCCGGGCCATGGGTCAGTCTGAGGCGGATACCGACCGTGCCCGGCGTCGCCTTCCAATCGGCAATGGTTTCGGCCACCGCCGGGTCCGCCGGGTCGACCGGCTTGACGAGTCCGAACCGGCCGGGATGGGCCTGCTGTACCTCGATGGCATAGCTCGCGTCGTACCGGTACATGGAGAAGGCGTTGACGAAGATCGCGCCGTCTACGCCGAGCGCGTCCATCGCGGCCACCATCTCGTCGCCGGTGACGTGGTCGGGCCAGTTCGGCACCGAGTCCCAGGGACGCTCCGGCGTGTTGGCTTCATAGATATGGACTTGAGAATCGATGATCGGCACGGGGCGGCTCCTTGCGTGTGATACGAGGTTTCCGTATTGCAGCAGCCGGCGGCGGTTTCGTCCAGTTGCGGGTCCGGACCCCACCCGTTCGCCGGCGACCGCTACAATGTCACCGAGGTCATATCCGTGCCGATGGTCAACGGGCCATCGTAGAACTCCCGGATTTCCTTCTCCATGACCGCCATGCCGGCGTCGGATTTCGGCCGGATGTGGGTCGCCATCAGGTGGCCGACCGAACATTCCCTGGCGATGATGGCGGTCTGTTTCGTATCGGCCAAGGTGAATTGCGCGACACGGCTCAGATGTTCGTCGCCTTCGCACCGCGAGTAATTTTCGAAGCAGCACTGCACCAGCACGTCCGCGTCCCGCGCCAACCGGCGAATGCCGCCGCAATCCACGGTATCGCCGCTGACGGCGATGGATTTGCCGTCCGCCTCGAACCGATAGCCGAGGCAACGCCAGTTCTTTACGAACTCTTTGCGGAAGCCGAGCTTATGGCCATGCACGACGTAATCGCAGCTTACCTTCCAGCGTCCCGTATCGACGACTGTTCCCGGTTCTACATCGACGGCGCGAACCGGCTTCCAGCCGCCCCATGCGGGCTCGCCGACGGACCGCCATTCGATGTCCTTGGCGTATACGATGTTCATCAGCGCGTCGACGATCGCCGCGGTGCCGAGCGGCCCGTAGACGACCATTTCCTTGTCCCGGCCCCGGAGCCATGACGTGATCAGCACGTCCGCGAGGTCGCTTATATGGTCGAGATGATGATGGGTAATGAAGATCGGGTTGACGGAAGCGGGATCCTCGCCCGACTGCACCAGGCGGATGCCGACGCCGCGCCCGGTGTCGAACAGAAGACGCTCGTCATCGTAGCTGATCAAGGTGGAGGGGCCGAAGCGCGCGCCGTCGACCCACGGCCCGCCGGTTCCCAAAAGACGAACGGATATTTTTGCCGAGGTCTCCGTATTGGTGGAGGGCGGTGCGTCGCTGCTGGCTTGCGGCATGTGATGTTTCCCGTATTTCCTGTTGCCTCTCGAAAGTAGCATCCCGTCGCGCGAAACTCTTCCTTCCGGCGGGTCGTACTTCCAGAACACACCGGTAATTAACTGTCCGCTGAAACCGGGTCAGCTCAACATGTCCCCACAATAAGGGTGCCTATTCGATCAGATCGCCGATATCGACGCTGAGCGCCGTCGCCAAGCGGCGGTAGACGCGGGTCGAGCCGCGCCGTTTGCGGGTTTCGATCTGCGACAGATAGGTCGCGTTCAGCCCGGTGAGGTCGGCCAGCTGTTTCTGCG
>CAYLTU010000185.1:0-11684 GCA_964386465.1 uncultured Rhodospirillaceae bacterium | reverse complement strand
GCATCAAATACCTGCAGGCGACAGCCGCCAACAACACGTCCGACATGTTCTGGGCCTCGGCTCCGGACGCCTTCGAAGTGCTGAAGGGCGACGACCTTTTGCAGAAATACACGGTCAAGGTCAAAGGTATCCCCGAAAAAGTCGGCTCCTTCCCGATCAACGATCCTGAAGGCTACTACAAGGGTTTCGCCGCGTCCGGTTACGGCATCATGTGGAACACGCGCTACTTGAAGGCCAAGAAACTTCCGGTACCGAGTACCTGGGCCGACCTTGAGAAAGCCGTTTACCACGGCCATACCGGCATGAGTGCGCCGTCGCGTTCCGGCACCACCCACCTGACGGTCGAAACCCTTTTGCAAGGCATGGGCTGGGAAAAGGGCTGGGCCATGTGGAAGAGCATCGCCGGCAACTTCAAGACCGTCACCGCTCGCAGCTTCGGCGTTCCCGACGGCGTCAATTCCGGCCAGTTCGGTGTCGGCATCGTCATCGACTTCTTCGGCCTGTCGTCGAAGGCGTCCGGGTTCCCGGTCGACTACATCTATCCGAAAGTCACGACGCTGGTGCCGGCCAACATCGCCATCGTCAAGAATGCGCCGAACCCGAAACTGGCGGCGGCCTTTATCGAATATCTGCTGTCGCCCGAAGGCCAGGAGGTCCTGCTTGATCCGAAGATCCGGCGGCTGCCGGTCAACCCCAAGACCTATGCCAAGGCGCCCCCGGGATTCCCCAATCCGTTCAAAGACAAATCCATCGGATCGGCGGTGAAGTTCGACCTGGGTCTGTCGAAGGGCCGCTACAACGTTATCAATTCGCTGTTTGACGTGATGATCACCTACCGCCTGGACGATCTGCGCGCCGCCACCAAGGCCATCCAGGCGGCGGAAGCGAAAGCCAAGGGCAATGCCGCGGCCATGAAGCTGATCGCCGAGGCCCGTGCGCTGGTCGCCAAGGTTCCTATCGGCGCGACGAAGGCCAGCGAGAAATCCTTCAACGGCATCTTCAAAAAGAAACGCAAGAAGGCGAGCGTGAAGGTCACGGGCCGCCAGGCCGAGTTCGAGCAGGCCTGGGACACCGAGATCAAGGCCAACTACGCCAAAGCCAAGGAACTGGCGGACAAAGCCGCGTCAATGTAACCGAACGTTTCTCAGAGTAGCGGGGTTCGGCGAGACGGCATGCCGAACCGGACCCCGCCATTTTCTAAAATAGACTCTAAAATGTGCCGAAATAGTCATGCGGGAAGGTGAATGTTGAATTCGTTTTCACGCCGCAATTGGAGCGTGAACGCCCTGGCCCTGTTTATCGGCCTGTTTCTGTTCGTTTTCCTCATTGTTCCCGTCGCCAAGGTCATCTATGTCGCCTTCCAAGATCCCAATACGGGCGCGTTGACGCTGATTAATTTCGTCGATTTCTTCAACACCTCGTTATTCCAGGAATCGTTCGTCAATTCCTTTTACGTCGCCGGCATGTCGGTGCTGTTGGCGTCCGTCATCGCCATCCCTCTGGCCTATTTCACGACGCGCTTCAACTTCGGCGGCGCCGTCCTGATCCAGACCTTGGGCATCGTGCCCTTGATCATGCCGCCGTTCGTCGGCGCCGTCGCCATGTTGCTGCTGTTCGGCGATAACGGTTCGGTGAACCTGCTGCTGGACGAATGGTTCGGTTTCACCATTCCGTTCATGAAGGGGTTGAACGGCGTCATCCTCGTGGAAGCCATCCATTACTTTCCGTTCATCCTGATAAACCTGTCGGCCGCGTTGTTGAACATCGACCGCGCCATGGAAGAATCGGCGCAGAACCTGGGCGCCAGCGGCATCCGACTGTTCCGGCGCATCGTCTTCCCCCTAGCCATGCCCGGTTACGTCGCCGGCGCCTCGATCGTTTTCCTCAAGGTCTTCGACGACCTTGGCACGCCGCTGCTGCTCAACATCAACAACATGCTGGCGCCGCAGGCGTATTTGAGGATTTCCTCGATCGGTATTTCCGATCCCATGGGATACGTCATCTCGGTCATTCTGGTGGCGTTTTCGCTTTTCTCGTTGTGGGTGTCCTTTCTGGCGCTCAAGGGCAAGGACTATTCCACCGTGCAGAAAGGCGGCGGCGGCCTGATGAGACGTGACCTGCGCGCGTGGGAAAAGATCGGATGCTACGCCGTGGTCATCCTGATCTTGGTAATGGTGCTGTCGCCGCATCTCGGTCTTGCGCTGCTGTCGTTCGGTACCGTCTGGTCGTTCAGCGTGCTGCCCGATGCCTTCACCTTCGCGCATTACGAAAACATGTTCCGATCCGCCGGCCCGTATATTTCCAATACGCTGCTCTATGCCGGACTGGCAGCGTTCATAGATATCATCCTGGGCACCGCCATCGCGTACTTGGTATGGCGGACCGGGGTGTTGGGGCGCAAATGGCTGGACTATATCGCCATGGGCGCGCTCGCGGTGCCGGGCGTCGTACTCGGCATCGGTTATTTGCGCACCTTCGTTGAATTCAACGTGCCGATAATCGACAAGCCGTTGGCGTCGTGGTGGGTCATCATCGTCATTGCGATCGCGATTCGCCGCCTGCCCTATGCGCTGCGCGCCTGCGTCGCCGCTCTGCAGCAGGTCAACATAATGCTGGAGGAGGCCGCCGAAAACCTGGGCGCAACCAAATCGCGCACGGTCCGGCGCATCGTCGTGCCGTTGATGACGAGTGGTATCCTGGCCGGGTTCGTGACCAGTTTCGCGACCGCCTCGGTCGAGCTGTCGGCGACGATCATGCTGGTCAGCGCCGAATCGGATGCGCCGCTGGCCTATGGTATCTATGAATTCATGCAATCCGCGGCGGGGCGTGGGCCGGGGGCGGCGCTGGGCATCATCGCTGTTCTGATCGTCGGCGTCGCCACGTACGTTTCCCACCGCGTCATCGAACGCACCGAGAAAAAGCGTAGCAGCGGCGGTATTTCCGTCGCCGAAGGAGCGGGAACAGCCCTATGACCGAGATCAGACCCGAAGCGGTCGGCGTCAGCATCGAAAACCTCAGCCTGTCGTTCGGCGACACCGAAGTACTGAAGGGCGTGAACCTGCAGATTGAAGCAGGGGAATTCTTCACCTTCCTGGGCCCGTCGGGGTCCGGCAAATCCACGTTGCTTCGCGCCATCGCCGGGTTCGGGCCGACGCCAGGCGGGCGCATCCTGATCGGCGCCGATGACGTCACCCGGCAATCGCCGTGGACCCGCAACGTCGGCATGGTGTTCCAAAGCTACGCGCTGTGGCCGCACATGAGCGTACGCAAGAACGTCGCCTTCGGGCTTGAGGAACGCAGGGTAGGGACCAAGGAAATCAGGGCGAGGGTAGACGAGGCGCTTGATCTTGTCGGCCTGCTGGACTTGGCCGAGCGCCGCCCGTCACAACTTTCCGGCGGCCAGCAGCAACGCGTCGCTCTGGCCCGCACCATTGTCGTGGAACCCCGAGTGTTGCTGTTGGACGAACCGCTGTCGAACCTGGACGCCAATCTTCGCATTCAAATGCGGCGCGACATTTTGGATCTGCAACGAAAACTCAAACTGACCACCATCTTCGTCACCCACGACCAGGAAGAGGCCAACACCACATCGGACCGTATCGCGGTGTTGGACAAAGGGATCATTCAGCAGGTGGGTGCGCCGATTCATCTCTACGACGAACCCGCCAACCGTTTCGTCGCCGATTTCCTCGGCACCGCCAACCTGCTCGACGGGCGCATCGAAAAAGACGTCTTTATGGCCGATGAGGGCGTCTCGTTCCCGCTCCCCGGAAACGAAAGGAACGAGGGTCCGGCGACAGCCATGATTCGGCCTCAGGACCTGATTATTCGGAGCATGGACGCCAACGAAAAAGGCGGTACGGTACTTTTCGGCGAGGTCCGGCATCGGGAATTTCTCGGCAACCTAATCCGCTATGCCGTCGGTGTCGGCGATAATGTCATACTGGTCGACGATTCCCATAGCGCGGGGCGCCGGACCTTCGCCGTCGGTGACGATGTGGCGTTGAGCCTGAACTCGAAGCAGGTGCGGGTTCTTACCGAATGAGGCTCCGGAACTTTCCGATTCCGTCCAAGACGTCTGCATTCGCCTGTCCGCTAAAAAAACGACGTTTTGTAGTGCTTCGCCGGGTGTGAGACGGGCGAGGTTGCCACTTATCGGCTTGCGCAAACAAGAGGTTGAGGACCGTAACCGCAACGGTCTGAAAATGGCCGGCCTACAGGAATGACGGCCCCGGATAATCAGGTGTGGCACTGTTGATAGCGGAGATCCGGCGCGGGAGCGATGCGGTTTTCCGGCGCGCCGCGCGCATCGCGTGTCCGAACGTGGCCGCAAGGATGGGCCTCGATTGACACGGGCAGAAGCTTCTGGCACAATTTCAGTCGGTCGACCGAATTAAATATGATGATGAGCGATTGACTATGTCTGAAAGGCGAGACGTGACAGCTATAACAACCGATAACGACCACACCGAAACCAATGGCGCCGCGCCAAAAACGAAACGTGCAAGCGGTAAAAAGGGCGCGGCAACGCGCCGCGAACTGCTTGCGGCGGCGGAAAAATGTCTGAGCGAACACGGCTACGGGGCATTGTCGACCCGGCAGGTCGCCGTGGCGGCCGGCGCGCCGCTGAGTCAGATCCATTACCATTTTGGATCGAAGCAGGGTCTGTTGCTGGCGCTGTTCGAGGACCTGAACAAGCGGTTACTGCATCGTCAGGCGGAGATGTTCGCCAGCGAGCTGCCGCTGTGGCGGCAATGGGACCTGGCCTGCGATTACCTGGATGAAGATTTGGCCTCCGGCTATGTGCGGATCCTCAACGAGTTGATGGCCGCCGGCTTTGCAGATCCGGAGATTGGTGGCGCGGTCCGTGACGCGTTGAAGGGCTGGACAGATTTGCTGACGGACGTCGCCCGCCGTGCCGAAGAGCGTTTCGGCGGCTTCGGACCATTAACCCCGGAAGACGTGACCGGACTCGTCAGCAGCGTCTTTCTCGGCGCCGAGGTGAACATTCTCGCCGGCCAAGAAAACTCCGATTTGCCCGTGCGGCGCGCGTTACGACTATTCGGCGCTTTGATCCGGCAATTCGAGGATAACGCCACCAAAGGAGTATGAGCATGCGCGCGAAACTGCCGGACCAAGAAGGCTTCATTGAACGCGATGGCGTCAAAGTCCATTACGAGGTCTACGGCGACGGTGAAGAGACCCTTTTGTTCCTGCCGGCCTTTCAGCTCGGTCATTCGCGCAAATGGAAGGCGCAGCTCCCCTACTTCAGCCGGCATTATCGTTGCATCGCTTATGACCCCCGAGGAAACGGTAAGTCCGACCGGCCAGAGGCGATAGAAGCCTATCATCCTGATCATATTGTCGCGGACGCCTTGGCTATCCTCGACACATTTGGCGTTGAACGGGCGGTGATCGTCGGCTTGTCGATGGGCGGCTTACTGGGCTCGATTATCGCCGCCTACCATCCGGACCGGGTCCGCGCCGCCGTGCTGATGAGCGGCAGCTATCCGGTACAGCCCGATTATGGATTCCGGACGCCGGAAAATTTCAGCGCAAAGTACAACCGGCCCGAAGGTTGGCAGAAATTCAATCAGCACCACTGGCGGGCGGACTATCCCGATTTCGTCGAGTTCTTCGTCAGCAAAATGTTTTCCGAGCCTCATTCAACCAAGATGTTCGAGGACGCCGTCGGATGGGGCTTGGAAACAGATGGCGAGACGTTGACCAAGACAATTCTCGCCCGTCTTGAGCCCTCCCGGAGCTACGAGATCGGACCGGAGATGTTCAAACGAATCGAGTGCCCATTGCTGCTGATTCATGGCGAGGACGACCAAATCCAACCTGCTGGAAAGAGCAAGGTGGTGGCTGACCTCACCGGCGCCGAACTGGTCCTGCTGCCGGATGCGGGCCATATCCTGGCGGGTCGATTCCCGGCCAAAGTCAATATCCTGATCCGCGACTTTCTGGACCGGGTGCCTGGCGCGCCGCCACAGGTGTCGCGCCAAGTCAGCGCCAAGAATACAGGCCCGCGGGTCCTCTACCTGTCCTCGCCCATCGGTTTGGGCCACGGCCGCAGAGACCTCGCGGTCACCCAGGAACTCCGCAAACTGCGGCCGGACGTTCAAGTGGATTGGCTGGCGCAGGATCCGGTAACCCGTTTCTTGAACGCCTATGGTGAAACCATTCATCCGGCAAGTTCAATGCTGGCCAATGAATCCAAGCACATCGAATCCGAGGCTGGGGAGCATGATTTACATGCCTTCCAGGCGCTCCGGCGCATGGACGAGATCCTGATCGCCAACTTCATGGTGTTCCAGGAAGTGTTGGAGCAGCAAAACTATGATCTGGTGGTCGCCGATGAAGCCTGGGACGTGGACCATTACTGGCATGAACACCCCGAGCTGAAGAAGGCCCAGATGGCATGGTTCACGGACTTCGTCGGCTTCATTCCAATGCCGGACGGCGGTGATCGCGAAGCCTATCTGACCAGCGATTACAACGCCGAGATGATCATGCATGTCGAGCGTTCGCCGCACCTGCGTGACCGCGCCATTTTTGTCGGTAGCCCCGACGATGTCGTGCCCGGCACGTTCGGACAGGACCTGCCATCTATACGTGACTGGACCGAGGCGAATTTTGACTTCTGCGGTTACATCACCGGCTTCGACCCTGAAAGAATCGGTGGCCGCGAGGCGCCTCGAGAGAGGTTCGGCTATCGCGACGGCGAACAGGTCTGCATCGTCACTGTCGGCGGTTCGGGCGTCGGCAGCCATCTCCTCGGCAAAATCATTGATGCCTATCCGGCGGCCAAGCGGCGCCTACCGGAACTGCGCATGATCGTCGTCGCCGGCCCGCGCATAGACCCCGCCTCCCTCAGTGTTCCCGCAGGCGTAGAAGTGCGTGCCTTCGTCCCAGACCTGCATTTGCATTTGGCGGCGTGCGATCTGGCCCTCGTGCAAGGGGGCCTGACGACGAGCATGGAACTGGCCGCGGCCAAGACGCCGTTCATCTACTTTCCGCTGCATAATCACTTCGAGCAAAATTTCCACGTCCATCATCGCCTGCAACGCTACCGCGCCGGGCGCCGGATGGATTATGCGACTGCGGATCCAGACGAAATCGCCCAGGCGATCGTCGAAGAAATCGGCAAGCCGGCCGCCTTTCTCGATGTGGAAGTCGATGGTGCCGCCCGCGCAGCCACGATGCTGATGGAACTCCTTTAGGGTAGGCGCGCGTACCGGATACCGATGACGTAGTGGCACTACGCAGGATGAGGCGAGTGCGCCGGCCCGGTGCTACCCGGACCAGGGTAATGAGACCATCCCGTCCCTGCCCGGGTCCTACGCCAGTTTGATGACCTTGCCTTCCCGGTGAGAACACTCCATGGCGTCGATCAGCGCGTGCCGGCGAACGGCATCGGTGAAATCGGGCGAGTCCGCCGTCCCCGATTGCATTGCATCGGCGAAGCGGGCGTAGGCCTGCGCGACGTTTCTCCCCGGGCCGGCCGCCATATCCGCTGGAATAAGCCGGTAGCTGTCGGGCGGGGCTATCGCCGCCATTTCCTCGTTTCCGACGGCGAGGTGGAGCTGACTGGGTCCAATGTTGACGGACTTGGAGGTCAGCACCAAGGTCCCCTTGCGGCCGTAAATCTCCATACGGGTGCCGCTCGCGCTGTATGGGACGCTGGCCAGTTGGTAGGACACTTCCGCGCCGCTCTTCAGCACGCCCGCGGCGCTGACGGTATCCGGCGCATCGACGGGAAAATCTTCCCCCGTTACGGCGTGCTTCCACATGTCGATGTTTGTCGTTACCCGTGCGCCGACCTCGGCGAACTCGCCCAGGATGTAACACAGGGCGTCTATGGAGTGTCCGCCCGGGATGGTCATGGGGTTGGCGCCATTGGCGCGAATACCCTGCCAGATGCGACCGTCGCCACGCTCGGTGACCGCGCCGACCATCACGCTCAGGTTAACGGTCACGACCTCGCCGATCTCGTCGTTGGCGACGAGGTCGCGGGCATACATCACGGCCGGGTCGCTTTGCGCCTGTAGACCAACCAAAGACGGCAACCCGGCCGCCTTGGCGCCGTCGGCCATTGCCGTCGCCTCGGCCAGATGGGCGCCCAGGGGCCACTCGCAGCACACGGGCTTGTTGGCCTCGATAGCGGCCATAACAAGCTGTTTGTGCAACGGTACGCGAACGACAACCGCGATAAGGTCGACATCGGGGTGCGCGACCATCTCATTCATGTCGTGAAAGGCGAGCGCGGCGCCAAACTTCTCGGCCGAGGCTCTCGCGGTCTCCTCGTGAGCGGTACAAACGGCCTTTAGTTCATAGCCAGGCAATGTTTGTAACGCCGGCACATGGGCGTTGGCGCCCCAGCCGCTCCCGCCCGGTGTAACGGTTGCACCGACAATTCCGACCCTGATTTTGTCTGCCACGATTGTTTCCTTAGAATGCGATAACGACCAAGCGCCGCCCGATGGCCGAGCATAGCACGCTTCGTCCAACCGTCTCGGCAGAAGCACTCTGCGACACCGGCACGGACCTTAGAGGCGACATCCGGCATCGAAATTGAAAGTAAATTGAATTCGTTGGGACGATGAGTACTCACACGAGGTCGCGCGGCGGCACGCGGAACGCGCCCTTAATGCATTCTGGATTGCACACCGCAATCTGAATATGTGTCTTTTCTCGAAAACCCGAGTCTGGGAATATCGGGTCACCTTCGATAAATACGCCCCGGACCGTATCAATCGGAGGTTCACCGGATTCCTTGCGAATTTCGTGCAGGACCCTTAGTACGGCGCAGTCGAGATTGCGTCGCAGCAGGTTCGGGCTGTTCTTCGGCATCGGGGTTTCGTTCGTTGTGGATAGTAGCATGAGCTGTTCGTGAGCCGCCCAGACCTGCTGGATGCCTGCGGCGGTGGTCAGGTCGAGGCAAAGTCCCAACTCAATGACCGCTCCGATGACCGTTGGGTCCTTGATATTACCTCTGCCGACGCGGATCAGTTCATTTGCGAAATCGAGACCGCGTTGTGGATTGGCTTCCCAGAAATAGATTCCCGGTCCTAGCCAGTCGTAATCGTTCTCGCTTGCGCGGAAGTACTCACCAGCCAGAACTCTTTCCGCTACCGACTTGTCGCAACCGTGATAGCCAAGGATAAAGGCAGAAGCGAGCCGGTGCAACGCCTAGCCGTACTTCTTGGTCAGGCGTCCCTTGGGAGTCACGATACCGAGAGAGACGAGGGTTTCTCGCGCCGACTTTTTGGTCCGGGCGGCTCTCTTGCCCCATGCCGTTGCCGATTTTTCAAACCGGTCGGCATCTTCCTTCGTCAGAACGGACGCACCCACCGTCTTTGCTTCGCGCTTACGGGCTACGCCTTTCGTCGCCATGTGAATCTCCATATCAGGGCAAATCCTATGATAATTAATTTTGGTGCTGAACACCAATCCTGAAAGACTTTGATCTCTCCCAAAATCTGAACCGGCTCGCTTAACCCATCATCGGCGTCACCGCTTCCAGCCGATCCAGTCGCAAAGGGCGTCGCCCATGATGAGCTTCTTGTCGGCGTCGGGAATCCAATCGATCTCCTGAAAATGCGTGACGCACTGCTTCCATGAGCAGGGCATCTTCGTGATGTCGGTGCCCCAAAAGAGCCTACGAGGGCCGAACGCGTCGTACATGGCGCGATAATGTTTATGAAGGCTTTTGAAGGGGTAGGCGTCGTCCGCGTAAAACGGCCCCCCGGTCAATTTGACCGCGACATTCGGATAGCGGGCAAGTGCCGTCAATGCCGCCATGTTCGGGAACGCCGCGTCGCCCTTGGCGCCCCTGAGCGCCCCCATATGATCCACGATCAGCTTCAATGCCGGATGGCGGTCCGCGATTTGGCCCAGCAAAGGCAGCCAGTCGCCCGCGAGCAGGGCCAGCGGCATACCGGCTTCCTCGGCGTCCGTCCACAGCCAATCCAGACTGCCGTCCATCGGCCAGGTCGTGTTGTGCGGCTGGTTGAAATAGAACCGGAACCCCAGCATGCCGGGCCGCTCTTTCCAGGTCCGGACATGCGTACGGCTCTCCGGCTTGTCGAGCGGGGGATAGCCAAGAATTGCAAAACGCTCGGGGTAGGCCAGCACGGCCTCGACCGCCTGCTCGTTTGACTCCGGATCCCAGCTCGCGGGTGGATGAATTACGGCGCCGTCGATGCCCGCTTCGTTCATGTCGCGGATGGCATCCTCGACCAGATAAGGCGTGGCCCGGTGGGGAGGCTTCGCGGTCCCCGTGCGCCAAAGATGGATTTGCGCGTCGATGATCGGCATTTGGTTTCTCGGTAGTTTTCAAGGGGCATACCCTAACGGACCAGCCCCCGCAGTTCACTCTGTCGTTAGTTTAGGTCCCGTCGGATGTTCCACGAGCGGCGATACGCAGTTACTCGATCTCCGAAAAGGGACAACGGGTCTTGCCCTGTCATCCGGCGCCGCCACTCACGTCCGGTGCTTGGAAAATCCAGGCGCAAATCAGCAGAACGCTGGCATCGCCACGCGACCGTCGGATGCCGGGGGAACAGCGGAAGTCGATTTGGATCGTCGCGAGTTCGCTTCGTAGCCAAAAGGAGAAGTGGCGGTGACGTTGGGAAACTGGTCTTCGCCGTCCGGTGCGTAGAGCCGGATGCGGAAAATCCGTAAGTCCGGCTCGATAAACAGGGACGGGGAACGGAGCGATGCCGAATAGCTCAAGCCACCGCACGGCTTCCCAACGCTATGGGCGAGTGACGGTGACATCCTCGACTTCGCCCGAAGCGCGACGGACGCGCAGTTCAATCGGTTCTCCCGTCCGATGCTCTTTTACGGCGCCTTGAAGCGTCGAGTAGTTTTGGAGGTCCTGACCGTCGACCGCGACGATTAGGTCCCCATGATGAAGGCCCGCGCCGGCGGCCGCGCTGCCCGATCTGGGTGGATGGATGAAAACCTCCGGCCCGCCGCTGATCGAACCCGCGTTCGCCCAGGCGTCGCCAAGGACCGTCCTGGGAGAGACCGAACACAGGCAAATGCCGAGCCCGCAGCACGGACAGGCGCATTGGCATTCAATGCCTTCCCGGTCCAACTCCCACACCACAACATCATGCAGCATCCGGGTAATTCGGTGCGCGGCGCTTACGCAATTTTCGGTGTGTAGCTTGGCGAGATCGGCGGTGTTTGTTTCGCTTGCGCTGTAATTGTCGCGAAAACGGTTGGCGATGGACAACATCATGGCGTAATCGAATATCGCCTGATTGTTGATCATGGACGCTTGCTGGAGCGCCGCCGAGACGGGATAGGCGTTATCCTCGCCGCCAAATTCACCCATGGCCCGGTTGGGAATGTCCACGTTTCCGGCAACCGCCCGCAGACGCGCTTCCAAAGTCTGCCGTCGCTCAACCGACATCTCTTTCACTTGTTCGAGAACCGCGGCGACATCGCCGTGCGTGGCGGCTTGCTTCGATAGCCGGCCCAGGGATTCCGCCATGGCGGTTTCGAGCGCCACCGTGGCGGCCATATGCAGATGCAATCTGTTTGAAGCAGTCATCCCCGATCCCCTTGTCCTGAGGTTTGCGCTTAACCAGCCGCAGCATCGCCAATCCTATTGTAGCGTTTGCCGAAGTGAGCACAATCCAGAGGATCGCGATTGTCCGGGTCGGGTC
>CAYLTU010000184.1:1273-11785 GCA_964386465.1 uncultured Rhodospirillaceae bacterium | reverse complement strand
GGATTTGGCACGCGTCTGGGTGAAAAAACGCGTGACGTGCCCAAGCCGCTGCTTCAGGTGGGCGACCGACCGATACTCGAGCATGTCTTGTGCGGATTGGAGAAGGCCGGCGTCCGTACGGTCGACGTGTCGGTACATTATCGGGCCGAGCAGATCGCGGCCTTTCTGTCTGCCCGAACCAATCGAATGGCTGTCGGGCTTGTAGAGGAAGCCGAGCCGCTCGGTACCGCCGGCGCACTGGGGCGGCTGAACGCACTGGGCCGTGAAAAACTGCTCGTGGTGAATGGTGACGTGATTACCGACGTCGATTACGCGGCGCTCCATGATTTTCACTTGCGCCATGGTCTTGACGCCACCATCGGGGTTGCTCGGTACGATATCGACGTTCCCTTTGGTGTGGTGCGTTACGGTGAGGACGGCCTATTCGCCGGCATCGACGAAAAACCGCGGATCAGCAAATTTATTGCCGCAGGCGTCTACTATCTCTCGCCGGAATTCGTTGCGCTGGCGCCGGGCGATCGACCGATGGACATGCCGGAATTGCTGAACCAGGGGCGGAAAATTGGCCTGAAGATTGGGATTTTCCCAATCCATGAGTACTGGATCGATGTAGGCCGGCCGGACGATCTTCGCAACGCCGAGCGTGACCATCGCTCGAATGACGTTGGGTTGGGTTGTTAAATGGCGTCGATGATGACCCCCAGGGAGTATTTCCGAGTTTCCCGCGAATTCGGATTTGGCGCCCGTCAGGAAATCATGCTGCTGGGGCTATTACTCGGTGCGACGGCGTTTGAAGGCATTGGTATCGGAATGCTTTTGCCAATCATCGAAATCGTTCAGACCGGCAGCGACGCGGCGGCGCTTCGCAGCGAATCGGCCATGTGGGAAATATTATTCTCTATCTTTGGCGGCATCGGTGCGCCCGTAACGCTCGCAACCCTAATTGCTGCAAGTTTTTGCGCCATCGTGGGACGGCAAGTTTTTTCATATGTCCGGCAGGTATATTTGACCGCCGTTCGACAGAAATTGAATTACGACGTCCGCAACGTCACCTTCGAGCGGTATCTGCGCGCGGATGCCAGCTATCACGATGAAGAAAGGCCGGGGCAACTGGTCAACAATCTGATGACGGAATTGACACTGTCCGTCGAGGCAATCCTAGCGCCGGTACAGATCGTCAATTACGCGGTTATGGCCATTTTCTACACGGGCATTCTGCTCTTGCTCTCGGGACCGGTGACGTTTGCGGCGCTTGCCGTCATCGGCGTCGCTGGCGTCTCGATGATGAGCATGCTTCGAAAAACGAACGCGAGCGGTAAGGCCGTGTCATCCGCCAACGATAAAATGTCCACTTTTCTTGTCGAGCGGCTGCGTCTCGTCCGTTTAATTCGTTTGTCGGGCGCGGAAGCGGCGGAATTGTCCGAAATGGAGAAGCTGACCCGCCGTCAAAGGACCAGCATGTTTCAAATGTATGAGTCGCTGGCGCGGGTTAACGTAATGATCGAACCTGCGGCCATCGGTGTCGGTTTCCTTGGCCTCTATCTTGGGCATAAGGTTTTCGATCTGGACTTCGCCGCCATCGCGCTGTTCGGTGTCGTTGCGGTAATGCGATTGCTGCCTGCAATCAAGGAGCTTATCGGGTCTTGTCAGTCGTCGCTCGGTTATTACGCCAGCCTGCAGAACCTACTGTCCCGTCTCGCAACGATGGAGAAAGCCGCGGAGACCCGCGGCGGCAACCAGTCGTTCGCACGGCTCGCGCAAGGCATTAAATTTGACGACGTCCATTTCGAATACGCGACGCGGCGCGATCAGCACGCGCTCCAAGCGGTCACCCTCGCGATCCCCGCGAATCGGGTGACGGCGATCGTCGGGCCGTCCGGCGCCGGCAAATCGACTTTGATCGACCTGCTGCCACGGCTTCGCGAACCTACGCGCGGGACGATCACCTTCGATGGCGAACCGCTGGAAAATTTTACGGTAGCCAGCCTGCGAAAGGGGATCGCCTACGTGCCGCAGACGCCCCTGGTGTTCGATACGACCGTCGCCGGCCAGATTCGCTACGGTGCGTCCGATGCCAGCGACCATGAAGTCGAGGCGGCGGCGCGTCTCGCGGAGGCGCACGATTTCATCTCCGATTTGCCTGAAGGGTACGGCACGCGGCTCGGCAATGAAGGTGTGTCCCTGTCCGGCGGGCAGCGTCAGCGGCTCGAGCTCGCCCGTGCCTTGGCGCAACGGGCCTCGATCCTGATCCTGGACGAACCGACCAGCAATCTCGATGCGGAGGCCGAAGACCGGTTCCGCCAGGCTCTGATGCGGATCCGGAATTTGGAAGGCATGACGGTCATCGTTATCGCGCACCGGCTGTCGACGATCATAGACGCCGATCAGATCGTCGTGTTGAACGCCGGGCGCGTGGACGCCGTTGGCACGCATGAAAAGGTCTGCGCGCAAAGCGCCTGGTACGCAGACGCGCTCGAGAAACAGAATGCGAGCGGTTCCCGGCGCGATTCGGAGATCGCGGTCGCCGCGAGTTGAACCGTATCGATTTTCGCCGGCCACAGCCGGCGCCAACTTAATTCAAAGGAATATATGGGACGTGGAGCAATTCGACTTCTCAAGTTTAGACCTGAACGACAAGGACGTTCTGATCACAGGCGGCACCGGCTCGTTCGGCCGTACATTTGTTCGAATGGTTCTGGAAAATTACAAGCCGCGGCGGTTGATCGTCTATTCGCGCGACGAGGCGAAGCAGCACGATATGGCGCGCGAGTTCGGATACGTGCTGGGTCAGGCGGGCGGCATTCCACTGCGCTTCCTGATCGGCGACGTGCGCGACAAGGAACGGCTCGAACTGGCGATGCATGATGTCGATTACGTTGTCCACGCCGCGGCGCTGAAGCACGTATCGGTCGCCGAATACAATCCGATGGAATGTATCAAGACCAACGTGCAGGGCGCGGAGAACGTGGTCGCGGCGGCGCTGGCCTGCAACGTACATCGCGTTATCGCACTGTCGACGGACAAGGCGGCCAATCCGATCAACCTCTATGGCGCCAGCAAACTGGCCGCGGACAAGATCTTCATCGCTGCCAACCATCTCGTCGGCCGGCGCGCCACGCGCTTCGCCGTCGTGCGCTATGGCAACGTGCTGGGATCGCGGGGTAGCGTCGTGCCGCTGTTCCGCGAGTTGATCGCGAAGAAGGCCTCCGCGTTGCCGATCACTGACCTGCGCATGACGCGGTTCTGGATTACCTTGCCACGCGGCGCGAGTTTCGTGCTGTCCTGCCTGGTGACGATGCGGGGCGGCGAGATTTTCGTGCCGAAGATTCCGAGTATGAAGATCGTCGAGCTGGCCGCCGCGATGGCGCCGGAGATGGCGACCGACAATGTAGGCATCCGGCCCGGCGAGAAACTGCATGAAGTCCTCGTCACAAAGGACGAGGCGCGGAATACCTACGATCTCGACGATCGCTACGTGATCGCGCCCGCGTTCGCTTTCTGGAAGGCCGAATACTCCTTAGGGCCTGCCGCGATCCCGGTCGGCGAGGACTTCGAATATGCCAGCGAGAAAAACGACAATTGGATATCGACCGCCAAGTTGGCGGATCTCCTGAACGACCTGTAGAGGCTGGAATTATGTCGGACAGCACTAAGAAATTCCTGCCGTACGGGCGGCAGCGGATCGACGACGAGGATATCGCAGCGGTCGTTGCCGTTCTGCGCAGCGACTTCTTGACGACCGGTCCCGTGGTCGATGAATTTGAGGGTGCGTTTGCCGCTTCGGTCGACGCTCGGCACGCGGTCGCGGTCAGCAGTGGGACGGCGGCGTTGCATCTCACGGCGCTGGCGGCCGGGTTGGGCGAGGGGGACGTTGCCATCGTGCCGGCGGTGACATTCCTGGCAACGGCGAACGCGGCGCGCTATGCGGGGGCGGAAGTCGTTTTCTCGGATGTCGATCCCGATACCGGTTTGATGACACCCGAGATGTTCGAAGAGGCGATCGGTCGTGCGGCAGGGCGGAATTTGCGTGCCGTCCTGCCGGTCCACCTCAATGGTCAGAGCGCCGACATGCGAGCCATCTCGGAGATTTCGGCGAAACACGGGATGCGCGTGATCGAGGACGCCTGTCATTCGCTGGGCGCGCGATATGATGTGGGGGACGGTAGCGAACCGACGAAAGTCGGTGCTTGCGCTTTTAGCGACATGGCGATGTTCTCGGGCCATCCGATCAAGGCCGTAGCGATGAGTGAAGGCGGCATCGTCACGACGAACGACGATGCCTTGGACGAACGCTTGCGTGTGCTGCGCAATCATGGCATGCGGCGCGACCCCGCCGCCTTCACCGAAACAGACCGGGCGTTCGATGCCGCTGGCGCGGCCAATCCGTGGTACTACGAAATGCACGAAATCGGCTTCAATTTCCGAGCTAGCGACGTGCATTGCGCGCTTGGCTTAAGCCAACTGAAAAAACTAGACCAATTCATCGAGCAACGGGTCGCGCTGGTAGACTATTACCGAGTTGCGCTGCAGCGATTGGCGCCCACGGTCGCACCGCTATCGCTTGAAGGTCATGGCGCGCCGGCGTGGCACGTAGCTGTTGCGTTGATCGATTTCGAGACCGCTGGTGTCGAGCGCGCGGCCGTTATGAAACGGTTGCGGGCCGTTGGGATCGGCACGCAGGTGCTTTATATCCCACTGTACCATCAACCTTATTACCGCAAACGCTACGGCGAAATGAGGTTGCCGGGGGCGGAACGTTATTACGAGCGGGCATTGAGCTTGCCGCTGTTCGTTGACATGGCGATATCCGATGTAGACCGGGTCGTTGACGAATTGGCGCGGGCGCTTGAGAAGTAGGGCGCGCTGTATGGCAATCGTCGTTCTTGGGCTTGGGTCGATCGGTCGCCGCCATGCCCGTAATTTGATGATGCTGGGGCAAAATGTCGTCGGTTTCGATGTGGACGCCGCGGCCCGAAAGGCGTTTGAGGAGAGCGGCGGCAAGGCGGTAGCGGATCGTACGGAGGCACTCGAATTGGCTACCGGTGGCGGAGCGGTGATCATCGCGTCGCCAAGCGGCCGGCATTTTGCAGATACGCTCGATGCCCTGTCGGCTGGATGCCATGTCTTTGTAGAGAAGCCGTTCGCGCATCGCCTCGATGGTCTTGAATCGGCTGTGAGAACTGCGCAAACGAAAGGCCAAACTGTCTTCGCGGCTCATAATCTGCGCTACCATCCGATGGTACAGGCGGCGCACGAGATACTCACGGCCAGCGCGCTGGGCGAAATATTTTGGGCGCGCGCGATCTGCGCGAGCTACCTGCCGGATTGGCGTCCGCAACAGGATTATCGACAGGGGTACGCAGCCGATCCGTACACCGGTGGGGTAATATTCGACGTAATTCACGAGTTCGATTTGTGCGCCCATTTGATCGGGCCTTTCCGGTCGGTTTCAGCGGCAGCGCAGCGCTCAGGACATCTCGAATTGAATTCCGAAGATATTGCAGACATCCGTCTGGAGCATGATTGCGGCGCCGCGACGATGTTGCATTTCGACTATGTAACCCGCCCGCCAGTACGCGTCATGGATATCACCGGCGAAAACGGTCGCATCGAGATCGACATTGCCGGGCGGCGACTCATCCATTGGACTGCTGACGGCCGCATCGTTTTGAACGAAACGGCGGTGTCCTCTCTCGATGACGATTATCGAGATGAAATGAAACACTTTCTCGAATGTGTCGACGGTCTTGCAACGCCGCGCTGCGACGGCGGCGAAGCTTTAGAGGTTCTGAGCGAAGTAATTACCGCGCGCGCGATGGCGGGCCTTTCGGCCGGATGATTTGAACAAAACGGATGGAGTTCAGGCCTGTCGGCTATGTCTCGCACGGATGTGAAATTCGGACCTGACCGCCTAAAGAAAAATCTCGACCATGATTGCATCATTATTAGAGAACACATCAGAGCCCGTGGTTCGCCAAATCGATAATGCGATGGAAGCGCCGACTCCTACGGTCGTTTACGCGGATTCTATTGGCGCCCTGGAAGCGGCCTGGGAATCCGGTCTGCCGAGGAACGTAAAAGTTCGGTCTCCCGCGCCAGCGCTACTCGCCAACCCTTCTTTGGAGGCGGAAGTAGCGGAAGAACTTTTGTCGCCGGATCGGATCAAAAAGCTCGAATCCGCGATATTGACCGCAGCGTTGGGGGCAAATGCTGAATTGCGGAGCGACCGATCTCTCGAACAAGCCGAAGACGTCGGCTTGGTCGCGAGCCGCGTCGTAACGACCGATTTCCAGGATGTATTGCGATCGGCGGCACTATTGCGCGAAAGCGATTTCCAAGACCGCCCGGTCGTCGTCACCGCCCGCTTTTCCGATACCGATCTACGACGCCGTTTTCGGTTTGGTGTGGCGGACCTTTTGCAGGAATTACCGGATGCGAAAATAATCGAGGTCGATGGTAGTTCGCTAATACGGTTCTCCGAACCGGCTCCTCCCGCGCCCTCATTATTGCGCCGCTTCGCCTTTGCGAGCCTCGATTCGCTAATCTACCGGCTCGGCGTGACGCTCTGGCAACGGCTTTCGTTTACCAGTCCCCGGGGGAATTTTCTTATCGTTCGTGAGAACGATCTGTTGAAGGAAACGGCAGCGAAGTTCTTACGCCGGGGTTATTCTGTTCGGCAGGTAATTCACAAACCCAGATCGTCCATTGGTGAAATCAATGACGCGCAAGTCGTTCGCGCTTGCCTCGTTCGACATTTAGAGACCGAACTCGCGCCGTTTCTGGCGCCATCGGCTGTAAAAATTGCAGCAGAGCTCGGTGGGCGTATTGTAAAGCGTGCGATCGAAAATTATTTCGATTCCCTAGCCGGCTGGCGTTGGGAATTCGACAACAACAAACCCGCTCGCACCAAGGCGTTGCTCACCAACATGTGGCTTGCACCGGAAGCGGTCGCACTGCACCGCGCCGCCAAGGAACGGCAAATTCCACTTGTGTCGTTCCAGCACGGTGTGTCACCCGAGTTCAGCGAAACATGCCGCTATACGATGGGAACCGAATGTAGCGGTTCGGACCTTGTGATAGCCTTCAATGAAGAGATGGTCCGGCTGGCCGACAATAATCCTTTGTCTCGGGCCAAATGCGTCAGCGTCGGACTCCCGCACGAATTTCAAAAACTGAAACGGAAGCCGCGCCGGACGATATCGCATCCGATTTGGTATATCCGGACAAGCTTGTACCAAAGTAATTTGAGCCGGCTACATCGCGGGCTTTGCGATTGGGATATGTATCGTCGCGAAGTTAAGCTGATCGACCGTGTGTTTTCGAGGTTACCGCATGGTGTTGTCTATAAACCTTATCCTGCAATTCGCTACCTCGATCCCGACCCCGCGACCGAACGCGCTTCCAAGTGCGAAGGGGTACGTGTCTATGACGAGCGCTTGGACCTGCGCTATGAAATTGACAAATGCCGCATCTTGGTGACATCCGGTGCGACCAGCACGGTTAGTTATTGCCTGATGTCGGATCGGCCGACGGTTTTCATTAGCGGTCCTGAGTTCATACCATTGAAGAAAAGTATGGTAGAGCATTTTCAGGCCGGCCTGTTTCTGTTTGACGAATCGATAGCTGGGTTTCACGATGATTTGCAGTCTTTCCTTGCCCAACCTCTGGAAGAAATAGACGCTCAATGGCGTGCTAAAGCGGCGGGCCGACGAGAATTAGTGAACGCTTTATTTTCTTCGGGCCGAGGTGCAACAGGCGAGGCAGCGGCGGATGCGATAGAAGATTTTGTTAGGAGTTATGCCGCGAAGGGAGAGCCGGGCAAATGACTAAAACCGAGCTGACCCAAGGCATGCCGATAGACGAAAGCAACGCACCATCCTTTGATGGCCCCTATCTGGAAACGCCGGACCCAGCCCCTAACGCCGTCTGCGGGGTACCGCCATATTCAGAGGATATTTGCGGGGCTGAATTTTCCCTCCGCCGGCTGCGGGCGAACGCTTTCCCGGAAGCCTATTTGCATTGGCTAAACGATCCTGACGTCATCCGTTTTCTGCAGGTGCGGTTTGAATCGCGCGACTACGCCAGTGCGAAAAAATTTGTCGCGTCATTCGATCACGTAAACACGTTTATCTTCGGCATATACGAGAATACGTCGGACGCCTATATCGGAAATATTACGCTCCGCGCCAATCCGCATCATTTGTTTGCCAACATGGGCTATTTGATAGGTGATAGGCGATACTGGCGGACGGATGCCGCTCTTGATGCGGTACGGTTGATTTGTGACTTCGCATTTTTCGAGCGCGGGCTCCGCAAGATTTTTGAGCTGACAACAGCGAATCATATCGCATCGAACTTCAATTTTCGTCGGTTGGGATTCACTTACGAAGGGAAAATCCCTGATCTGTATTGGGGCGAGGGAGCTTATAACGCGGCCACAATATGGACGATGACGGCTCGCGAATGGGCTGAAATTCGCGATTATCCGGTTGAAGAAGTAACGCCATGATCGCCGATACCAATCTTCCTTCGGTTGGCGCGATGGCGGCGCTCGACATCGATATTACACCGGAACTGGTCAACCGCTTTTCCGAACTGGTGGGCGATGACAATCCCATTCATATGGATTCCGAGACCGCGCATTCGTTCGGTTTTCGCGACCGTGTGGCACACGGTATGAGCTATGCGTGTTTTCTTTCCACGCTCATTGGCACGCGCCTCCCGGGACCAGGCTCGCTCTGGACGTCCCAAACCTATCGCTTCCTTTCGGTGGTTTGTGTTGGCGACCGAGTTTCGTTGCGCGCGGAGGCCATCGAGGTGTCGGAGTCGCGCCGGCAGGTAAAACTCAGGGTCACGGCAACGAATCAGAAGGAAGACATCGTCATGGAAGGGGAAGGTCTGGTTTACCTTCCTCACCGACGTGGATCGGAAAACCGTGCTATGCCGGTTTCGGCAGCGGGACAGGCTGTCGCTTTGGTTGCCGGCGCCGGCGGCACGCTGGGTCAAGCGATCGCGCGCAAGCTCTCACAGGATGGCTTTGCCGTGGCCCTATGCGGCCGAAACGCCTCCCGGCTCACCGATCTGGCTGAAGATCTTCGCCAGTTGGAATCCGTAGCCACCGTTGCGTCGATGGACCTCACGGCTGAAGATTCGGTCGCGAAAGCCGTAGCGGAAGTGAACGCCGTCCTGGGACAACCCCGCCTGATTGTGCATTGCGCAAGCGCGCCATTGGGCGATCAGGCGCCGCACGAAACCGAATGGTCCACATTCCAGGAGCATCTGGATGTGCAGCTCGGCGGCGTCCATCATTTACTCGAATCGACCGTTCCCGCGATGCTCGAAAGTGGTGGTGGTCAGATTGTATTCATTGGCAGTTCGGCTACGCATGGAAAGCCGCCACGCGGCCTTGCGGCCTACTGCGCGGCGAAGTCAGCCGCCGCATCGCTGATAAAGTCAATCGCGACCGAGCTCGCGCCGCGTGGAATCAGGGCGAATATCATATCGCCGCATTTTATGGCGACCGACCTGACGGCGAGAGTGTCGGACAAACAGCGCAAACTAATCGCGGCGCAAACGCCCGTGAGACGTCTCGTTGATGTCGAGGAGGTCGCAGCGACGGTCAGCTTTCTCGCAAGCGACAAGAGCTCTTACATCAACGGCCATGACCTGTTGCTCGACGGCGGAGCGATAATGGCATGACGGCAGCGACGATCGATGCGCTTCTCGCCGACCCAATACGACAGCTTGAAGCGCGAAGCATGCTTAGGGACGAGCTTGATTTGGAACCCTCGACGCTCGCCTATCTTAAATGGTCGAAGAGGCGGCCGACGGCGGACGCATCTCGCGATGTCGCAATCATTTCTTCGTTCACGATCGAGACGATCGCTCCGTATTTTACCGTTGAAGCTTATCTCGCAGGGATCTCCGTGTCGTCGCGCTTCGTGCAATACGGATTGTGGGAGAACGCGTTGCGCGATCCTGGCTACTTCAAGTCAGGGTCACCTCATGTTTGTGTATTGCTACTCCATGACGCCGCCTTTGGAGACAGCGGAGATGCGGCCTCCGTCGAGGTGGGCGGGCGTTTTGTGGCCGCTGTCGATGCGTTTCGCCAGCATTCGAAAACACCTTTATTCATTGCCACGATGCGCCAACCCGAGAGCGTGAACGATCTTTGGAAAGGGCTAGGCTCGCGCCGCGCCGGGAATGTGCTTGATGAAATATCAGTCGCCATATCTGCGTTGACCGAACGACATGATGATATTTATCGGCTCGATCTGGCCGAATGGATGACCGGATGCAGCGGTAACTGGTTCGATGGGACCGGTGCCTTATCCAATTTGTCCGTCGTTTCCCGAAAAGCGATGCCCTCCTTGGCACGCGGTATCGCGCGGGCGATTGCCTGCCTCTACAAGCCTCGCCGCAAGGTCCTCGCGGTCGACTTTGACAATACCTTATGGGGTGGAATTGTCGGAGAGGATGGCGTCGATCAACTTAAACTGGGCCAAGACTGGC
>CAYLTU010000184.1:0-1263 GCA_964386465.1 uncultured Rhodospirillaceae bacterium | reverse complement strand
GGCAGAACTGAGAAACATTGGTGTTTTGCTGGCTGCCAACAGCAAGAACAACGAAGCAGATGCAAAAGAGGTATTCGACTCCCGTCCCGAAATGTATCTGGGCTGGGATGATTTCAGTGCCCGCCGGATTAATTGGCAAAACAAGGCCGATAACATCACCGAAATTGCGAAGCAGCTGGGCGTCGGCTTGGACAGTATCGTCTTCGCCGATGACAGTCCGGTCGAGTGCGCGCTCGTCCGCGAACTCCTGCCAGAGGTCGAAGTCGTCGAGCTCGGAACCGATCTAGGCCAATTCGCAGACAAAATTCTTCGGACCGGCGCCTTCGATACACTTTCGATTTCACAGGAAGACATGAATCGGGCCGACAATTACCGTGCTGAGAATAAGCGCCTGACAATGATGGAAAAAGCGGGTGAATTATCGGACTTTTTTGCGAGCCTCGATTTGCATCTCTGGATCCGCCCGGTCGATTCTGGGAATGTCGAGCGCGTGCATCAACTCATTAATAAGACAAACCAGTTCAATATGAGCCTCGAACGGCTCGACTTGGAACGAGTCAGAGCCATGGGAAACGGTTCTGAAACGATTTACTGTGCTGGATTGACCGATAAGTTCAGTGATTACGGCATCATCGGCACAATACACCTGAACCTATCCGGTGAAAGATTACAGATTCGAAATATTACAATAAGTTGCCGGGCCTTGGGCCGACAGGTCGAGGAGGCATTGATCGCATTTTGCAGCGATCGGGCTAAGCGCGCGAACTTAAAGGTTTTGGAGGCTTGTTTTGTAGAAGGCCCGCGGAACGCGCAGGTTGGAGATTTTCTTAGTTCTCAAAATTTCAATTCACAAAACTCAGCGGATGGCGAGAAGCTGTTCATGCTCGATCTCGAACATAATACCGTGCCGTGGCCGCAACACATCGACGTAAACTTATCCTGTTAGAAGAGTAGAAAATGCTGACCGAGAATATGGAACACCAACTACGTGAAATTTTTGCGGTGGTGCTCGACCTTCCAAACGAACGTATCGTGCCGGAATTATCACCCGACACCTGCGCCAGTTGGGACTCCTTGCAACATATCCATTTAGTAAGCGCAATTGACGAGACTTTTGGTATTGAGCTCCCTGTAGAAGCGCAGATCGAGATGATGACGTTCGATCTAACCGTTGATGTTGTTCGGGAGGCGATCTCGGCTAAAGTCTAGTGTCCTGATCGTGAAATTCAAAGGATTGAATTTCGCGTGAATCATCACACTAAC
>CAYLTU010000183.1:0-11846 GCA_964386465.1 uncultured Rhodospirillaceae bacterium | reverse complement strand
TAATGCTTGTAAGCCAATCCCAAAATCATAGCGTTTATGGACGGAAACTAGCTATACGGGATGACGGAATCTCTGCGGCTCGCGATCGTCACCGACATCCATCACGGTGCGACGCGTTTCACAAAATTGGGCGAATTCGCACTGCCGATGCTCGAGGCGTTCAGCGCGCGCGTTTCGGAAGGCGGCTTCGACCTCGTCGTCGATCTGGGCGACCGAATTACCAACGCCGACCACGATACGGACCTGGGTCTGATGCGGGACGTTGAAGCGGCTTTCGCGATGATCGACACGCCGCGGGCGCACCTGCTGGGCAATCACGACCTGCATTACCTGTCCGTCGCAGAAAACGAAGCGATCCACGGCCGCGGCTTCGCCAGCCACAGCCTCGACGTGAAGGGCCGGCACCTGGTGTTCTGGCAGCACGACCTTTCCGGAGCGTTCGGCGACAGCCTGCTGCCGTCGCCGGCAGATCTCGACTGGCTGCGGGACGACCTGGCGAACACGACACTGTCGGCTATCGTCTTCACCCATGTGCCATTGAACGAGGGCGCGATGAATGGGAACTACTATTTCCACAACAGTGCGCCGTCGGCGACGTTGCGGCACGCCGCGAAGGCCCGTCAGATTATCGAAACTGCCGACAATGTCGTCCTCTGCATCGCGGGGCACGTGCACTGGAACGACAGCAGCACGATCGACGGCATCCGCTATCTGACCCTGCAATCCCTGACGGAAAGCTTCACGACCCAAGGCGAGGCATCCGGCGCCTGGGCGGAGATCGAAATCGGTGACCAGAACGTGCTTTGGCGCGCCCATGGCGGCGATCCCCTGCGCTACGAAGCCCCACTGCGCGGGCGCAACATGCGCTGGGTGCCACCATTGCCGCCGCCCCATTTGCGGGCGCAGGAGGACATCGCCGACATGGCCGATCCGGTGCGCGGCGTCATCCTCGACATGGACGGCGTGCTGTATCGCGGCGACAGCGCCATCGAAGGCTCGGCCGCGGCGATCCGCGATCTGCGCGACGCCGGGCTGCGCATCGTCTGCCTGACCAACAACGCGCGCCGCACGCCCGAAGCCTACGCGGAAAAACTACGCAGCATAGGCATGGAGATGGACGCGGCCGACATCGTCACATCGGCCATGGCGGTCGCCCGCTACCTGACCGCGCGAAGCCAGTCGCCGAAGGTGCATGTCGCGGGCAGCGAGGCCCTACGCCGGACCCTGCTTGACGCGGGCGCGGTTGAAAGCGACGCGCCCGACTTCGTCGTCGCCGGCATCGATCTCGACATGACGCTGGCCGATCTGACCCCCGCCATCCGTCATCTCGCGAACGGTGCGCAACTGATCGGCAGCAACGGCGACGCGGTGATCCCGACGGCGAACGGACCTGAACCGGAAGCCGGACCGGTGGTCGCCTTCCTGGAAGCGGCGACCGGATGCAATGCCGTCATGCTCGGCAAGCCGAAGCCGGAAATCTACGAGCTCGCCCTGGAACGCCTGGACCTAAGCTCCGACGAGGTCGTCGCGGTCGGCGACACGTTCGAAACCGACATCGCCGGCGCAAACGCCGCGAGTCTGCGATCGATACTGGTCGCGTCGGGCAACACCGCACTGGACGAGGCCGGACAGCCTGAACCGACATTGCGCTGCGCCGACCTCGGCGCTGCGGTGGACGTTCTGACCAAGCGATAGCCGCCCTACTCGGCCGCCAGCGGTCTGACGAAATGTTTTTCGATCATCGGCACGACCTTGGTCGCGAACTGGTCCATGGACTCCATCTCCGCGCGGTGCGGCATGTCGCCTACGGCGAAATGGATGGCCATGTGGCGCGCTCGAGCACCGCCTGGTTGCACGGGATCGGCGACGAGGGGCGGAGGCTTTAGTTTATCAGTCTATGACCTAGTAGGATCGCGGCAGGCCCAGCACGCGCTCCGAGATGTAGTTCAGGATCATCTCGCGGCTGACCGGGGCGATGCGGGCGATCATCATCTCGCGCATGTAGCGTTCGACGTGAAATTCCTTGGCGTAGCCCATGCCGCCATGGGTCATGACCGCGCGCTCGCAGGCGGAGAAGCCGGCTTCGGCCGAGAGGTATTTGGCCGCGTTCGCCTCGGCGCCGCATTCCTGACCGTTGTCGTAAAGCTCGGCCGCGCGGTAGGCCATCAGGTTGGCCGCTTCGAGTTCCGCCCAGCTGCGCGCCAGCGGGTGCTGGATCGCCTGGTTCTGACCGATCTGCCTGCCGAACACCTCGCGCTCGCCGGCATACTGGACCGCCTTGCGCAACGCCGCCCGGCCAAGGCCGACCGCTTCCGTGGCGACCAGGATCCGCTCCGGGTTCAGCCCGTGCAGCAGATAGTAGAAGCCTTTGCCTTCCTCGCCGATCAGATCGTTCTGCGGGATCGGCAGGCCGTCGATGAAGACGGCGTTCGAGTCGACCGCCTTGCGGCCCATCTTCTCGATCTCGCGAACCTCGATATAGTCGCGGTCGAAGTCGGTGTAGAACAGGCTGAGCCCTTCGGCGCGCTTGCCGCTTTCGTCGCGCGGCGCGGTCCGCGCCAGCAGCAGGATCTTGTTGGCCGTCTGCCCGGTCGAGGTCCACATCTTGCGGCCGTGCACGACATACCCGTTGCCGCTCTTCTCGGCCTTCGTCTGGAGGTTCGTCGTATCGAGCCCGGCGTTCGGTTCCGTGACGCCGAAGCAGGCGCGCTCCTCGCCGCGGATCAGCGGCGGCAGCATGCGCTGCTTCTGCTCGTCCGTCCCGAAGACGACGACCGGGTTGAGCCCGAATATGTTCAGATGGACGGCCGACGCGCCGCTGAAACCGGCCCCGGATTCGGAAATCGTCTGCATCATGAGCGACGCTTCGGTGATGCCGAGGTTGGACCCGCCATATTCCTCCGGCATGGCGATACCGAGCCAGCCGCCATCGACGAATTCCTTGAGGAAATCCTCGGGAAACGTCCCGGTCCGGTCCGCTTCCAGCCAATAGTCGTCACCGTAGTTGGCGCATATCTTGCCGATCGCGTCCTGGATCGCTATCTGGTCTTCGGTGAACATCGGTTTCCTTCCGTCTATGCCGTGTTCTTCATGAAATCGAACACCTGCTGCTGGTGTTCGTCTAGACGCGGCGCGTGGTTTCCTGTGGCGGGCCGCTCGCCGTCGAGCCGCATTGGCAATCCGACGAACGGCATACTCTCGTCTTCGCCCGGGCGCAACATTCCGAGCGCTTCGGTCTGCGGGTGGGCGACGACTTCCTCGACCGTCTGCACCGGCGCGTTCGGAATGCCCGCCGCGTCGAGTTTCTCCGACCAGACGGCTCTTGTGTCGGTGGCGATGATGTCGCCGACCAGCCGGCTCAACTCGGCTTCGTTGGCAAGGCGGTCCGGGCCGGTCACGAACCTGGAATCGTCAAGCAATTCCGGACAATTCAACGCCTCGCAGAAACGTTTGAACTGCCCGTCGGTGCCGACCACGATGACATGGATCCCGTCGGTAGCCTGATAGCCGCGGTTCGGCGCGACGACCGGTCCCTGCAGGCCGCTGCGTTTCGGCGCCTTGCCGGAAACCGCCAGTTCCGCCACGGGCAAGGTAATCCAGCCAACGCTGGTCTCGAACAGCGAGGTGTCGACGACGGCGCCCTCGCCGGCCGCAAGGCGGCGATACAGGGCGGAGACGACGCCGATGGCCGACCACATGCCCGTGCCTATATCGATCAGCGAGACACCGACACGCGACGGCAGACGGTCGGCTTCGCCGGTCAGGTCGGTGATTCCGCTGAAGGCCTGCATCAGCGGGTCGTAGCCCGGTAGATGACTGAGCGGCCCGCCGGCGCCGAACGCCCCCACATTGCAGTAGATCAGGCGCGGATTGTCCTTGCGCAGGGTCTCGGCGTCGAGGCCGAACCGTTCCACCGCGCCGGGCCGCAGATTCTGCAGCACGACGTCGGCCTGCGCCGCGATCAGGGTCCGCAGCCGCGCCAGCGCCGTCTCGTCCCGCATGTCGACGGTGACCGACAGCTTGTCCATGTTGCAGGATTGGAAGCTGGCCGAAATACCCTCCGGCAGTGTCGGATACCAGCTGCGCGCCGGGTCGCCGCCGTCCGGGTTCTCAACCTTGATCACCCGCGCGCCCAACTCCGCCAGAATCTTCCCGGCGAACGGCCCGGCCACGCTGGTTCCCATCTCGACCACGGTGATTCCTTCAAACGGCAACGTCATGGCTTACTCCGAATTCGATCTTTTGAACCGGCGAATTGTCGCCGTTTGTTCGCTATTTTATGCCTATTGTGGGATTTGAGCGGTTGCTTTTTATGTTAGGACCCTAATAATTAGGGTGCAAACAAAAATTCCCGCTCTTCCTGCGCATGTTTCCCATTTTTTCGGCAATTTCTTTGCGTGGATAGGGTACGAGTCCGATTGATATTACGTGGAAACAACGATGACGGATATGAATTCGCCGACTACGCCCGTTACCCCGGTGGACGCGTCAACCGTCCTGCTGGCCCGGGATTCGGACGACGGTATCGAGACATTCATGGTCGTACGGCACCACAACGCCGACTTCGCCGGCGGCGCGCTGGTCTTTCCGGGCGGCAAAGTCGATCCGGAAGACGGCGACCCGAATCTCGAAGGGCGCCGGGGGATGAAGGGCACCCTGCCCACGCGGTTGATGGCGCTGCGCGTCGCCGCGATCCGCGAGACCTTCGAGGAAGCGAGCGTGCTGCTGGCGCGCGAACGCGGAAGCGCCAATCTGCTCGGCCCGGACCGGCAGGCGGCGATCGTCGAGAAGTACCGCGATCCGCTTTATGATGGCGACGTCACGATGGCCGGCATCGTCGACGCGGAAAACCTCGAGCTGGCCTGCGACCTGCTGGTACCTTTCGCCCATTGGATCACGCCGGAGTCTCGGCCGAAGCGATTCGATACCCATTTCTTTCTCGCCCCGGCGCCACGGCATGTAGACGCGCAGCATGACGGCACGGAGTCGGTCGGCTCGGTCTGGATTACCCCGGAAACAGCCATCGCCGACGCCGAGGCCGCGCGACGCTCGGTCATGTTCCCGACCCGCATGAACCTGAATGTACTGGGCCGATCGCCAACGGTCGCGGAAGCGCTCGAGGCGGCTGCGGCCAGGAAAGTCGTTACGGTGATGCCGACGTCGGAAAAGGTCGAAGGCGGCCGCATCATGCATATCCCGGCGGAAGCGGGCTACGGCGTTTCCGAGGTCTTCGTCGATTATGCGGGTTCGATGCCGGGTTAGATGTTGGACGCGATCGAATATTTTCAGATAAAGGCGCCGCTGCCCGGCGAAACCCGGGAAGTGCGGCCGGGCGTGCATTGGCTGCGCATGCCCTTGCCCTTCCGTTTGGACCACATCAATCTGTGGCTGCTGGAGGACGGCGACGGCTGGACGGTTGTCGATACCGGGATTTTCTCGATGGAAACCATCGCCCTCTGGGAGCGGGTTCTCGAAGATTGCCTCGACGGCCGGCCGATCAAGCGCGTCCTGGTCACCCACTACCATCCCGATCATGTCGGTATGGCGGGTTGGCTTTGCAACAAACTGCAGGTCGGGCTGTGGATGACCCAGATGGAGTGGCTCTGGGCGCGCAGTTGCAGTTTGGACAAGGACGCCAGCGTCTACGATCACCAGGCAGCCTTCCTGCACACGACGGGCTGCCCACCGACCCTGCTCGCGGCGACACGGCACGACAGCCCCCGCTACCCGTTGCTGGTCAGCCCAATCCCACGCACCTTTACGCGGCTAAACGACGGCGGCACGGTCGAAATCGGCGGTCGCGAATGGGAAATCGTCGTCGGCACCGGTCACGCGCCGGAACATGCCTGCCTGTACTGCCGGGAACTCGGCGTGATGATTTCGGGCGATCAGGTGCTGCCGAAGATCACGCCGATCGTCGCCGTCGAAGTCAACGAACCCGACGCCAATCCGCTGGAAGATTTCCTGGCGACGATCGAAAAGCTGCGCGCCCTGCCGGCGGAAACCGATATCCTGCCGTCGCATAACGAACCGTTCTCGGGCCTGCATGGCCGGCTCGACGCGCTGAGGCGGCATCACGACGACCGGTTGGCGCAGTTCCTGGACGCCTGCACCCGCCCGATGACGGCGATGGAACTGTCGGACGAGATTTTCACCAGTCCGATGGATAGCCAAAACATCACCTTCGCCATCGGCGAGACCGTCGCCCACTTGAATTACCTGCACCGGCATGGCTCGATAGTGCGAACGGAACGAAAAGACGGCGTCGTCCTGTATGCCCGCGGCTGAGGGTCGGCGCCGAAACCGGCAAGAAAACAAAGAGGAGCCTTTTCATGAGCGATTCGAAAAAACCAAGCGGTCCGCTGACCGGCGTCAAGGTCGTGGAGCTGAGCGGCATCGGCCCGGCGCCGCTGTGCTGCGCGCTGCTGTCCGACATGGGCGCCGACATCATCCGCATCGACCGCAACACCGATCCGGGGCTCGGTATCGGCCGGCCGAACACGACCGACGTCACCCGGCGCGGCCGCGCCTCCGTCTCGGTCGATCTGAAGAACCCGGATGGGCTGGAAACGGTGATGCGCCTGATCGAACGGGCGGAAGCGGTCATCGACCCCTTCCGGCCGGGCGTCACCGAGAAGCTGGGCCTCGGTCCAGAGGATTGCTTCAAACGCAACAGGAAGCTGGTCTATGGCCGGATGACCGGCTGGGGCCAGGACGGCGCGCTGTCCCAGGCCGCCGGGCACGACCTCAACTACCTGGCGCTGACCGGCGTGCTGAACGCGATCGGACCGAAGGAAACCCCCGTACCGCCACTGAACGTGGTGGCCGATATGGGCGGCGGCGCGATGTTCCTCGCCGTCGGCCTCCTGGCGGGCATCATAAACGCACGCGTGACCGGCGAAGGCCAGGTCGTCGATTCGGCAATGACCGAAGGCTCGGCCTTCCTCGGCATGGGCATGTGGGGCTTGGCCGCGGCGGACAACTGGGTCAACGAGCGCGCGTCCAACTTCCTCGACGGCGGCTCGCACTTCTACCGCTGCTACAGGACCAGGGACGATTTGTTCGTCTCGATCGCCTCCATCGAAGCGAAATTCTACGCCATCCTGCTCGACAAGCTCGGCCTCGATCCGGCCGACCTGCCGCCGCAGATGGACCGCGCCAGCTGGCCCATGATGATCGAGAAGCTCGAGGCCCTGTTCGCCGAAAAGACCCGCGACGAATGGTGCGAGATCATGGAAGGAACGGATATCTGCTTCGCGCCGGTGCTGGACTACGCGGAAGCGCCGAACCACCCGCACAACGCGCGCCGCGGCAGTTTCGTCGAGATCGGCGGCGTCCAGCAGCCGGGACCGGCGCCGCGCTTCAGCCGCACGCCGTCGCAAGTGCAATGCGAACCGCCAACGATCGGCGCGGACACGAAGGACGGCTTGATCGGTTGGGGCTTCGGCGAGGACGAAGTCGAAACCCTGTTGGCGAAAGGCGCCGTCGGCTGGCAGGGCTGATGGCGGAGAGCGTCCAGTACGCGCTGACCGACGAACAGCGTCTGCTGCAGGATACGTTGCGCGCTTTCGCCCGCGAGAGGGTCGCGCCGCGCGCGGCCGAGATCGACTCCAAGGCGGAATACCCGCAGGACATGTTCGACGCGCTGCGCGAGCTGGGCATGTTCGCGCTGCCCTTCCCGGAAGAGTATGGCGGCGCAAACAGCATGCTGTCCGCCTGCATCGCGATCGAGGAGCTGGGCCGCGTCTGCTACAACACAGCCTACCTGCTGATCGTGCAATGGACACCCTTCTGCGCTGTTCTGTACGGCGGAACGGACGAGCAAAAGCAACGATTGCTGCCGGGGCTCGGCGCGGGCGAGCTACGCGCGGCGATTTCGGTCACCGAACCCGGCGCCGGGTCCGACGTCGCCGGCATCAAGACCCGCGCGGAACGAAAGCCCGGCGGTTACGCGCTGACCGGGTCGAAGATCTTCTGCACCAACTCGGCCATTGCCGACTTCATCGTGGTGGCCGCCAAGACCGACCCCGACAAGCGGCATGGCGGCGTCTGCCTGTTCATCGTCGAAAAGGACATGGATGGGTTCGAGATCGGCCGCAGCGAGGACAAGCTGGGATCGCGCGGCGTGCCGTCTTCGGCGCTGCATTTCGACAATGTCTTCGTGCCGGAAGCGAACCGGCTGGGCAGCGAGGAAGGCGGCTTCAAGCTGGTCATGGAAGCCTTCAACAAGGCGCGGCCCTCGATCGGCGCGCGCGGCGTCGGGCTGGCGCAGGGCGCCATCGACCATGCCGTCGCCTATGTCCGCGAGCGCGAGGCATTCGGGCAATCCGTTTCCGACTTCCAGGGCGTGCAATGGATGCTGGCCGACATGGCCACCCAGACCGAAGCGGCGCGGCAGCTGGTCTACAAGGCCGCCGCGATGGTCGATGCCGGCGAATCGGGCTACGCCCTGGCGCCCTTCGCATCGATGGCGAAATGCTTCGCCACCGACGTCGCCATGAAGGTCGCGACAGACGCGGTACAACTGTTCGGCTCGGCGGGAATTTCCAAGGAGAACCCGATCGAGCGCTATTTCCGCGATGCCAAGGTGCTGCAGATCGTCGAAGGCACCAACCAGATCCAGCGCAATATCATCGGCAAGCACGTCGTCCGCAACATGTGACGACGCCTAGAGCCGTGAAAGGCTCTAGCGCACCCGCACCTTCGGCAGGCGACTGGTCCGGACTTTGGACAGGCGCCGTTCCCGGTACAGGATGAACAACCCGCTGGCGACGACCAGCGCGATACCGGCGAACACGTCGAGCGACGGGATGTCGTTCCAGACCAAATAGCCCAGGATCAGCGCCCCTACCATCGACAGATATTCCAACGGTGCGATGGCCGCCGCCTCGGCATAGCGGAAAGCCTGGGTCAGGCTGTATTGGCCAACTCCGCCGATGATCCCAACGCAGGCGAGCAATGCCAAGTCTGCGGGCGGTGGCGTCACCCAGCCGAAAGCCGCGACCATCGCCGTCCCTGCCAGAGCACCGGTCAGAGTAAAATAGAATGTGATGCTGGCGGCGCTGTCGGTGGCGCTGAGATGACGCACCGTGATCACCGCGAGCGCGTAGAGCACCGCCCCGCCGATTGCCGCGATGGCGCCGACCTGCAGCATATCGCCGGTCGGCTTGACGATGACCATCACGCCGAGGAATCCGACAAGAACCGCTGACCAGCGGTAGATACCGACCTTCTCGCCAAGCAGCGGGATCGCCAGAACCGTCATGAACAACGGCGCGGAGAACAGGATCGCCTTCGCATCGGCCAAATCCATCAGGGCGAAGGCGTAAAAGTAGCAGCCCATCGCCGCCAGTCCGATCAAGCCCCGAACGACATGCACCAGCGGCCGGCGCGTGCGCAACGTCGCGAGTCCGCCGGACCGGGCGATGAAATACAGGCACGGCAGAAGCGCGAACACGGTTCGGAAGAAGACGATTTGATGGACCGGATAGTCGGCGACCAGCCATTTGACCATCGCGTCCATGATGGAGAACAACAAGACACCGGCCAGCATGTGGGCCGCGCCGCGCGCATTCTGCACGGCCGTTGGGGCGATTGCCGCAGCCATGACGACATTCCTTCTGCACGAAATTGAGCGGAACCCGTAGCGGATCAACCGCGTCGTCTCGCTGCGAATTCAGCGAAGAAATGCGCCAAGTCGATTCGAATTACCAATGCGTTTTTTGCAATCCCGGTAAGCGGTTACGTCAAAGGTCCACATCAGATCGGATCAGGATCGTTGCAGAGCATCGGTCCTGTGAATCCGATCGCTCCTAATAGGTAGAGCAAAGAAACAGGCACAATGAGAATCACCAAAGGCGATTCTCATTGTGCCTGATTTGCTCTACTCGGCGGCCGCGCTATCCATGCTCATCAGGCAATCGTCGGCGAGGCTCTCGAGCGGCGCGAAGTCGCGATGGGCGACCCATTCCGGCCGCTTGAACCGCCGGATATGATTGTCGACATGGCACAGGCTGAGATAGACGATCGTGCAGTCGAAGGGCGACATGTTGGACGGGCTGCCATGCACCAGATTGCCGTGGAACATGATGACCGACCCGGCTTTGCCCTTCGGCGAGACGATTCCACCTTCGTCGACGAGCCGCGCGATCGTCTCGTCGTCGATCGTCCACAGTGGATAACTGGTCGTCTGCACGTCGTGCCCCGCATCGATGACGCCACCCTTGTGGCTGTGCGGGATGAACATCAGCGCGCCGTTGAACTCAGTCACGTCCTCCAGGAACAAAGCGATGTTCATCGCGCACGGCTCCGGCATCAGATCATCGCGAGACCAGGTGCCGTAATCCTGATGTCATTGCCATACGTCACCGTTGAAAGCGGCCTTCGCATTGACCTTGAACTGGTGCATGTAGACGTCACCGTCGAGGATCTGCTTGACCGGCTCCAGCAACCTCGGATGCCGGCCGAGACGGCGGAACCCTTCATTGTAGTCCTGCGCCGCGAAGGCGGTGCGCGCCGTCTTGCCGTCCTTTTCGCGCACGACTTCCTTGCGCTCCATCGCGAAGACCCGCTGCGCCTCGCGGTTCAGCCCGGTGGCCTCGGCTTCCGAAAACACATCCTGCAGGAACAGATAGCCTTCGCGGTCGAACGCCTGCAATTGGTCTTTCGTCAGCCGCATCGCGGTCTCCTTCGCCGTCGCGGGTTGCCATTGTTACCCTTTAGATACGCAATGAACCAAAACCTGCGTGCGGACACAAGATGAACGGCAGAAACCGCCAGATTGCACTGACTTGACACCGGCTGCCGCAGGCGCTTGGTTCAAGCAAGCATCTCCATCCTAACCCTCTGAAGAAACTCCCTTAATGAACACCGAATTTCCGAGCCGAACGCTCCACTACGATTCATCGATGATCGAATCGTCACGATGGGCGCACTACACGCCGCGCGGCGGCGACATCGTCATTTGCACGCCGCCGAAATGCGGCACGACCTGGACGCAGGCGATTTGCGCCCTGTTGATCTTCGGGCGTCCCGATTTGGATATAAAACCGGCCGTCATTTCGCCATGGTTCGATGCGAATCACAATCCGCTTGAAAAGATGACGGCGATACTGGCGGCGCAGACCCATCGACGGTTCATCAAGACCCATACGCCGCTCGACGGCATCCCCTATTTCCCGCAGTGCCAGTATCTCGCGGTCTTCCGGGACCCACGCGATGCACATTTCTCGATGCGCAACCATGCGCTGAACCAGGTGAACGGCCGGAATGCCCATCGTGCAACGAAGGATATCGGCGAAGGATTCCGGGTTT
This sequence comes from uncultured Rhodospirillaceae bacterium, assembly GCA_964386465.1. Taxonomy (GTDB): domain Bacteria; phylum Pseudomonadota; class Alphaproteobacteria; order UBA8366. The sequence continues at coordinate 533 of CAYLTU010000183.1, read as the reverse complement.
GGACGGAGCGGCCCTATGTCGAAGCCGAACGCGACAATTTCTCGCTGGCCAATATGGTCCACCACTTCAAGACGTTCCGCTGTTTCGAGCACCTGCCTAACATTCATCTGATGCACTATGCCGATATGCAGCACGACTTACGCGGTGAGATGCTCCGCTGTGCCGCCTATTTGGACATCGAAGTCGCCGAAGACGCAATCGACGCGCTCGCCGCCGCCGCCGGGTTCGAGAACATGAAAAGGAACGCCAGCCAGTTTGCGCCAGGTGCGGGTCAGAACCGCTGGAAAGACGAGAGCCGCTTCTTCTACAAAGGTACCGACCGGCAATGGCGGTTCGATCTGAGCGTGGATGATCTGGCGGTCTACGACGCCCGCATCCGCGAGATGCTATCCGAATCCGATGTGGCCTGGCTGCAATCGGGAAATGCGGGTGCCTAGTGTGATGATTCTGAAGTTCGTCGCATTGAAAGCGACGAAATTTAGTCGGTCGTGAAGAATACGGATTTTCAGGCCAATTGCGCGAATTTCGGCGTC
>CAYLTU010000182.1:0-11881 GCA_964386465.1 uncultured Rhodospirillaceae bacterium | reverse complement strand
CATATCGTTACCTACATTCTTCGAAATGAACCAAAAACGCGATCGTGCGCCGGAATGGCTGAAATCTAAACATTCGGAGTTACCGCGGCATTAAGCCTTCGGTCACCGAATACGAAGAACCGAAAACCGCGTTCTCAGTAATTGTGGTGACTTGTGGCGAACGCGGTGAATGCCCTATCTCCCGATTTGCTGAATCACACGTTCTTTGGCAGGCTATTGGAGAAGAGGTTTGCGCGACTGGGAGGCAACGAAAAACGTGGAAAACGAGACTTACGACTATATCGTCGTTGGAGCCGGATCGGCGGGCTCTGTTCTGGCCAATCGGTTGAGTGCGAGCGGTCAGCACAAGGTGTTGGTCCTTGAAGCGGGGCGTGAAAGTCATCCCTGGTCGCGGATACCGGTTGGCTTCGCGAAACTGATCGAGAATCCTGCCGCGAACTGGTTGTATGAATCCGAACCGGACGAAGGATCGGGTCAGCGCCGTATCCCGGTGCCGCGAGGCAAATTGCTGGGAGGGTCGAGCTCGATCAACGGGATGGTTTTTGTCCGCGGACAGGCGCAGGACTACGACACCTGGGCGCAGCTCGGAAACCGCGGCTGGAGCTACAGCGACGTGCTGCCGATATTCCGTGAAATGGAAAATTACGAAGGGGACGCCGACGACGAATTTCGCGGCCGCGGCGGACCCCTCAAAGTCACGGAGAGCTTCGAGACCGGCGCGATCTACGATGCCTTGATCGAGGCGGCGGGACAGGTTGGGATCAACTACACCAAGGACTACAACGGCGCGCAGCAGGACGGCATCGCTATGACCCAGTCAACGATCCGCAAAGGCCGTCGCATGAGTACCGCCTACTGCTATCTCGACCCGGCGCGCGACCGGCCGAACCTGACGATTCAGGCAAACGCATTGACCGAGAGTTTGGTGCTCGACGGCAAGAGGTGCATCGGCGTTCGTTACACTGTCAACGGACGAAAGCGGGAAGCAAGCGCGACGCGAGAAGTCGTTGTCAGCACCGGGTCGATCAACTCGCCACAGCTGTTGGAATTATCAGGTATCGGTCGAGCGGAGGTACTCAAACAGCATGGCATTGAGGTCCGCCACGAATTGAACGGGGTCGGCGAAAATCTACGCGACCACTATTCGCCGCGTATGCGGTGGCGGGTGCCCGCATCGCTCGGCTTGACCTACAACGACAAGGGCCGCGGGCTTGGGTTGGTCTGGCAGGCCCTCAAATACGCACTTACGAACGAGGGATTGCTCGGCTTGCCCGCGGCGCCAATCCGCGCCTATATCCGCACGCGCGAGGGTTTGGAATCACCGAACGCGGCCATCTCGTGGATTCCCTTCCTCGTCGGCAACAATTTTCAGCTGGCAAAGGAATCGGGAGTGACGGCGATCACGAACGTCCTGCGCTCGGAAAGTACGGGCAGTATCCATATCTCCTCGGCCGACGCGACGAAGCCGCCGGCCATTCGGTTCAACTTCCTGAACGCGCAGCTGGACCGCGACGTGACCCTGGAAGCGATGCGCATGACCCGCAAGATCATGACGGCACCCGCGATGCAGGATGTTGCCACGGAGGAGATTGCGCCCGGCGTCAGTATCGACGCCGACGACGAATTGCTGGACTGGGTGAAGAAAAACGCGGAAACGACCTATCACCCTATCGGAACATGCAAGATGGGAACCGACCCAATGGCCGTCGTCGACGATCAATTGCGGGTGCACGGAATGGAGGGACTTAGGGTCGCAGACGCTTCCATCATGCCGACGTTGACCTCGGGCAACACCAACGCGCCATCGATCATGATTGGTGAGAAAGCTGCGCGGATGGTATTGGCGGCGGCGGCTTAGGCCAACGATGGAAAATCAAATCTACGATTACATCGTCGTCGGTGCGGGATCGGCCGGAGCGGTCCTCGCCAACCGCTTGAGCGCCGACGGGCAATACCGGGTGCTCGTGCTGGAGGCCGGTCGGGAAAGTCACCCATGGTCGCGGATACCGGTGGGGTTCGCCAAACTGATCGACAATCCAGCGGCAAACTGGCGCTACTCGTCGGAGCCGGACGAAGGATCCGGCCAACGCCGTATCCCAGTGCCGCGTGGAAAACTTCTGGGCGGTTCCAGTTCGATCAATGGCATGGTGTTCACGCGCGGACAGAGTCAGGATTATGACATCTGGGCGCAACTCGGAAACCGCGGCTGGAGCTATGCCGACGTGTTGCCAATTTACAAAGAAATGGAGAGTTACAAGGGGGAGGCCGACGAAGAGTATCGCGGCAGGGATGGGGTACTGAAGGTGAGCGAAAGCCTGGAGGAAGGCCCGCTGTACGATGCCATTATCAAGGCTGCCGGAGAGACCGGCATCGCCTACACGAAGGACTACAACGGCGCCCTCCAGGATGGCATCGGCATGTCGCAGACGACAATCCGCAATGGCAGGCGGATGAGCACTGCCTATTGTTATCTCGACCCTGCGCGAAACCGGCCCAACCTGACGATCCTGGCAAATGCGCTGACGGAATGCGTTTTGCTAGAGGGCAAAAAGTGCATCGGCGTTCGCTATCGTTTCGATGGCAAGAGCCACAAAGCGACTGCGACACGAGAGGTCGTCGTGAGCGCAGGCGCGATCAATTCGCCTCAGATTCTAGAGCTGTCGGGGATCGGTCAGCCGGAGAGGTTGAAGGCCGTTGGGATCGAGGTGCAGCACGAATTGCAAGGTGTCGGGGAGAATTTGCGGGACCATTACGCGCCACGCATGAAATGGACGGTGCCCGCTTCGCTGGGCATCACCTACAACGTAAAGGGACGCGGTATTCGTTTGCTGAGGGAAGCGTTGCGCTATGCGTTCACCGATAAAGGCCTGTTGGGGATGTCGGCGGCGCCCTTGCGGGCATTCATCCAGACGCGGCCGGGTCTCGAAGCGCCGAATGCGGTGATCGGCTGGGTGCCCTTCATAATGGGAGAGAATTTCACGCTGGCCAGACAGTCAGGCGTCACCGCATTCATGCATATCCTACGGTCCGAAAGCACAGGGAACATCCACCTCACATCGCCCGACCCTACGGTGCCGCCGGCCATCAATTTCAATTTCCTGACCGCTCAGCTCGACCGGGACGTCACATTGGAATCGATGCGCATTACGCGGAACGTCATGACCGCACCTGCGCTCGACGGTATCGTGACAGACGAGGTGGCGCCAGGTACCGACATCGATGCCGACGACGAATTACTCGATTGGGTAAGGCAGACCGCGGAGACGACCTATCATCCCGTCGGCACCTGCAAGATGGGTTCCGACCCAAACGCAGTGGTCGACGACCGGCTGCGGGTCCACGGCATGGAGGGGCTCAGGGTGGCTGACGCGTCGATCATGCCGACGCTCACATCAGGCAACACCAACGCGCCTTCGATCATGATCGGGGAAAAGGCGTCCAGAATGATGCTGGCTGACGCGGCCTAGACAACTTTGATTGGGGGACCGCGTCGCCCGCGTCCGCAGAGATACGCAGCGGGTAGCGCGCGCTCTTGCGCGACAACAATGCAATTGCTTCACTCAATTCACGTAGTCAGAGTTTGAAAGGCCGTTAGACATGGTGTTCGAATTGAGTAAGCTTTCCGACCAAACCGGTGCGGAAATAGGCGGCGTCGACCTTACAACGGTCATGGATGACAAAATGATCGACGCCCTTAAAGCGGTCCTCGATGAACATACTGTTCTGGTATTCCGCGATCAGCGTTTCGACGACGATACGCAGACCGCGTTCAGCGCCCGATGGGGACCTTTGAAGAGGACGGTTTACAAGCGCGAAGGCGATGGCGGCGTTCCCGTAGCCAACATCACGAACGTCGATTTCCGGACGAACGACCTTTTTCCGCCCGGCCATCCGCGGATCAAGTCAAACAGCGGCAACGAGATGTGGCATTCCGACAGCTCGTTCAAACCGGTTCCTTCCTACTGTTCGATGCTTTCCGGGCGCGAGGTCCCGCCAGCCGGCGGCGATACGCATTTCGCAACCTGCCGAGCCGCCAATGAAGCGATGCCCGAGGCCGAGCGGCTGCAATTGGACGGTCTCGTCGCCGAGCACGACTACGGATATTCGCGCAGCCTGGTGAAGGGTTACAAAGCGCCCAATGAAACGCTCGAAGAAGTCCCGCCGGTCCGGCACGCGGTCGTACGGACGAATCCGGTAAATGGGCGCACGAGCTTCTATACCGGTTCGCACGCGTCCTACATAGTCGGCTGGCCGATTGAGAAAGGCCGCCAGCTATTGCGCGATCTCGTCGCGAAGGCAAGCAAGCCCGAGTTCGTCTATGTCCACGAGTGGCGGCAGTACGACTTCGTCATCTGGGACAATCGCTGTGTGCCCCATCGGGCGACCCCGTTCGAGGCCAATAAGCACAGGCGCATCATGGACCGAACCACGGTAGCCGGCTCGGGCCCGACGGTCAGCGCAGCAGGTGAAGCACTTGCGGTCGCCTGAACCCACGGTGTCGGACTTGATGCAAGGTTTTCCGGCTTCGGCGGAATCGCAAGTCACCCTATCGAACTGGCGTACGCCGCCGTTCAACAAGTGGGGCTTCCAGCATGTGCGGGAAATCGTGCCGTCGGCGGATATCGCAGCCGCACAGAATGACACGATGCCGCTGCCAGCCGATCCGATCGAACTGAATAGCTTGAAAATCGATGACGGAGCGGGGAATACCCTACCCTTTGCGCGGTTCCTCGAGCATTCGCATACGGACGGCATGGTCGTCTTGCGCAACGGAAAGATCGTCTTCGAGTACTACGCCAACGGCATGACGGCACGCTCACCGCACATCCTGATGTCGGTGAGCAAATCGATTTTGGGCCTTTTGGCAGGAATTCTGGCCGACCGGGGAGAGCTGGACCCGATGCGGGAAGTCACGGCCTTGGTTCCGGAGGTCGCGGGTACGGCCTACGATGGCGCCACCATCCAGCACCTGCTCGATATGCGGGTCGGAGTCGATTTCGACGAAGACTATCTCGCGACTTCGGGACCGATCATCGCCTATCGGAAATCCACGAACTGGAACGCGCTCGAACCGGGCGAAACATCGTCCGACCTCAGATCCTTCTACAGCCAATTAGTGGACCGTGCCGGTCCGCACAATGGCCCAATCAACTATGTCTCACCGAACTGCGACCTGCTCGGCTGGGTGATGGAGCGCGCCACCGGGCGCCGTTACGCCGATCTGGTGAGCGATTTGATCTGGCAACCGGTCGGTGCCGCGGACAGCGCCTACATTACCGTAGACAGGTTGGGAGCGCCGCGCTGCGCCGGCGGGATGTGTACGACGACACGGGACCTGGCACGCGTCGGGCAACTAATCGTTCAAGACGGGACGCGCGACAACAGCGCGATTATCCCGATGAATTGGATCGAGGACATTCAATACGGCGGTGATAGCGGCGCCTGGCAGGCCGGGAACATGGCGTGCGACTTCCCCGGCTTGGATATTCTCTATCGTAGTCAGTGCTACGCAATGGGAGGCGATGTCCCGCTCATTTTCGGATTTGGTATTCACGGACAATATCTCTTCGCCGACCGCCGCAACGGCATTGTCATCGCAAAATTCTCGTCCCAACCGCTGCCGATCGACGTCGATCAGATCATGCTGACAATGCGGGCCGTACCGGAAATCGTGCGCTTATTGACGCAAAAGTAATTTGGCTGGAAACGGCGTCTAACCGTTAAGACGACGTGCTTCCTCGTCCATCACCAACGCGACACGGCCAATGGATTGACGCCCCAAGACGATCGACATTGCGTCTTGGAAGTCGGGCAATGCAAAAGTGTGGGAGATGATCGGATTCAAATGTCCTTCTTCGAACCACGAGAAAAGCTGCGCCATCATTTCGCGCATGCGATCGGCGTATTCATGCCGAACGTCGTCCGGACTCCAGCCCATGTAGTAACCCATGTTCAGTCCGCAGACGGTGATATTCTTGACCAGCAAAATGTTAGCCGGAATCTGCTGAATCGTGCCGCCTGCAAATCCAACCGGCATGATGCGGCCTTCCGGAGCGATACAGCGAAGCGACTCTGCGAAGATCTCGCCCCCCACGGGATCGTAGATCGCGTTGGCCCCGGCGCCATCGGTTATTTTCAACACATGGTCACGAAACTTTTCTTCGTGGTAATTGATGACGTGATCCGCACCGTGATCCTTGGCAACGGCGAGCTTCTCCGCCGAACCAGCAGTCGCGATCACGGTCACTCCGAGGATCTTGGCGATTTCGATGGCCGCCATGCCGACACCACCCGCCGCGCCATGAACCAGCAACGTCTCGCCGTCTTGCACCCGCAATAGATGCGGCCACAACAAAGCCGCGTAAGACGTTCCGTAAGAGTTGGTGAAACAAATCGCCCGGGCGAAGTCGAGGCCGTCCGGTATCGGAAACGTGTTCACCTCATTCGCGACCGCTTCCTCGCCCAAACCGCCCCAATCGAGTACGCAGCACACCCGGTCTCCCGGTTTGAAGCGCGATACGCCGCTGCCGATTTCGGTCACGATGCCCGCGATTTCGGTTCCCGGGACGAACGGCAAAGGCGGCTTGCGCTGATAGCGCCCCGATACGACTAGGCTCGTTGCGAAACTTACGCCGGCGGCCTGTGTTTTGACCCGTACCTGACCTGGCTGCAATTCCGGAGTTGGGCAATCCTCAAGTGTTAGGTTCTCGAACTCGGTCCACTCCTTGACCAGAACGCCGCGCATGAGATGTCCTTTTGGTAGCCTCTATTTTCGAACGACGGGAACCGGTTTAGTCGAGCCCCTTCAGAAGGTCGATCACCTGCTCGAGCATCTCGATCTTCGCTTTCGTTTCAAGCGCATTGTCGAACCGAAGACTGAGCGAATCGACGCCCGCTGCCTTGTAGATATTGAAGCGGTTCCTAACCATCTCCGGTGTCCCGATCGCCCCGAATTGCGTGATCATCTCATCGGGAACGATCTTACGGGCTTCGTCGCGTCGGCCTTCAACCCAAAGCCGCTGAATTTCGCTCGCCGCCTCGCTGAAGCCTGATCGCTTGAATGCGTCGTTATAGAAGTTCGTCGTCGCGGAACCCATGCCGCCCATTTGAAAGGCGACACCGGCCCGGCGTGCATCGATAAGCTCCTCGACGTTCTCGCCTATATCGACGTTACAGGCCGCGTGCAGTTCTATGTCCTGCAAGGTTCGCCCTGCGGCATCCGCTCCCTTCCGTATGTAAGAAAGATGGGCCTCCGGGTGATCGGGAGAAAACGACGTGCCGAGCCAGCCGTCGGCCGCCGTTCCTGTATATTCGAGTGCTTTTGGCCCAAGAGTCGCCAAGTATATCGGAATCTCCGTGGGCGAATGGTCCAGCTTGATCGCTTTCCCTTCCCCGCCCGGCCGAGGCAGCACATGGTACTTGCCGTCGTAGACAACCTTTTCTCCGCGGCACGCCATACGGATTATTTCGACGTTTTCTTTCAATCGCGTGAGCGGCGCTTTGTAGGGGACGCCCTGCAAACCTTCGACGACTTGCGGCCCACTCACCCCGAGGCCAAGAAGGAACCGGCCATCGCAAAGCCGGTTCAGCGAAAGCGCCGTCATAGCGGTCATCGCGGGCACTCGCGCGCTTATCTGCATGATACCCGTACCGAGTTTGATACGCGTAGTCCGTGCCGCGAGATACGCCAATGTTGTCACCGCATCCGTGCCCCAGGCTTCGGCCGACCAAGCATGATCGACGCCGACCCGCTCGGCCTCGACCACGAAATCCATGACGTCTTTGATGTCGCGGCGCCCGTATGCGCCGATAGAGATCGATGTTTTCATCTTCGTCGTTCCAAATGATTACTGCCGTGAGAGAATGGTCGGGCTTTACGCACGCGCGATCGCTTCCTCAACATCTCGCAAGCGGTCCTTGCCAAAGAAAATTTCATTTCCCACGAAAAATGTCGGACTGCCGAACGTCCCGCGTTCGACGGAAGATTCCGTATTACTCATCAACCGGTCTTTAATTTCCTGATCCTGTATGCGCGCCAATATACCGCCGCCATCCAAACCCGAACTATCAAGCGCCGCCTCTATGACATCCGGTTCGTCCATCTTTTTGGGGTCTTCCCACATGTGGTGATAAACCGCGTCGACGTATGACGCAAAAAACCCATCCGCTTCCGCGGCAACCGCGCCACGCATGATCTGGATCGTATTGACGGGAAAATGTGGATTTCGATTGAATGCCGTTAATCGATGTTTTGCTATAAAACGCTTCGTTTCCAGCCTGTTATATTCTTGTTTGTTCTTGATGCCGGCAAACGCGACCATAGGCGACTGATTGTTGGTTAGCTTGAATACTCCCCCCAGCAAGACCGGAACATATTGAAACGTTTCGCCGGTGCGGTGTTCGATTTCAGGTATCAACTTGTGGCAGAAGTATGCGTTAGGACTTCCAAAATCGAAGTGAAACTCTACGGTCATGGCAGGCGCGCCTCTAAATTTTGGTCGAATCTGCCGGTTTCGGGAACCAGAAATTCAGATACTCGACATAGACCGATGGCCCTTCCTGCCCCTCGACCTCGAATTCGTGGCTCGTCTTCAACAGGCGTTTACCTTCGCCACGGTCGGTAACGCTCATAAGCTTGATGCGATCGCGAATCCGCACGCCGTCACCGGTGATGACCGGCCGCAGGACGCGGACCTTGTCCATGCCGTAATTCAATGAATACGCGCCATCTTTCGGGCGAACCCCAGCGCCCTCCATAAAATACGTAATGAGGCTGACGACGAAGAACCCATGCACCAAGGTACCTCCGTATGGGCTTTCCTTCGCACAGCGATCCGGATCGACATGCATCCATGGTGACCAGCGTGTAACGTCGCCGAACCGGTCGACCTGATCCTGGTCTATTGTCAGCCAGTCAGTCAGCGCGATCTGCCGACCGACAAAATCATCCGCGTTCGATAGTGAAAACTCTTGTGCAGACCCGCTCATCGCGCCCTTCCCTTGAAACCTTTACCAAACTAGGCCTTCGAATTGGTTTGACGCAATACATGCACATCGGGAATAGCACCTGCCTTCCCGCTTCTGCATACTGCCGCTTCGATTCAAGTGTCAGGAGAAGCGTTTTAATGGAAGCGAAGTACCGCAGGAGAGCGGAGAAAATAGTCACCAGCAGCATAGGTGGGCAAATGGGCATGACGGTCGACGATGCGGCGGAGGGCCGATGCGTCGTGCGGATGCCAGCCGCTGGCGCAGCACAGAATGGGGCCGGTCGTGTCCATGGCGGCGCAATTACCGCGTTGATCGACAGCGCGGCCACGGCCGCCGCCTGGTCTTACAAAGGTTTGGGGAAAAACGCCTGGGGAACGACGATTTCACTGACTTGCAACTTTCTCGAGGCGGGGAAAATCGCCGACCTGATTGCCGATGCGCGCGTAAAACGCCGCGGACGCTCCACGGTGTTTGTCGAAATCGACGTCTCGGATACGGACGACAGAACGATCGCGCAGGGGTTGGTAACCTATAAGCTCAACCCTGGAGAATACAATGCTGATATTGCATGACAATCTAGGGTTTGGAAATGCCTACAAAGTGCGTTTGATACTATCATATTTAAGGCAACCGTTCCGGCGCATCGAATACGATGTGACGAGGTCGCCGTAGATTCCGCTCGAATGGCCGCATTGGAGGAGAAATTGGAAAAAGGGCGAGATGCGTTAGCGGTAATGGACAATCATTTGAAAAACAGATTTTTCTTCGTAGACGACAGGTTCAGTATTGCGGATATCGCCCTTTACGCCTACACGCATGTCGCCGACGAAGGTGGTTTCGATCTGTCGCCATTCGAGAATATCGCGGGATGGCTCAAGCGGATTGCTAACCAAGCCGGTCACGTCCCAATAACGAAGGACGATTTCGAACACACCGATTAGCTAGTCCGCCATCAAAACGACTATAACTGCAATTGCACCCCATGTAGCCAATCCGGCGCCGAACACAAAAATTGTTGCCCAAAAAGGCGACCATCGCCGCACTCGCAATTCCTCCGACGATCCTGATTCGTCGGGTTCTTGCGACTCACCCAGCGGCATACGGCCCGCAAGGTTGGAGATGTCACCCTCAGCGATCAACAGACTCTCCTGTGAAGAAGCGTCAAATATTAGAATCGAAGAAACAAGTACAAATCAAGTTAAATCGTCAGATAAGCGAACTTTCTTGAAGTATTCCGAACGAGCACACGATTTCTGTCGAATTCGGAGGGAAGCCGTTCGCGGCGAACTCAGATTCCAAAGAGGTTTATCGCTCGGTCACAGGCTATGTTTAAGCGTCTTGCAGCACAGCTGAAATACATCAAAAAAAATCATAAAAACAATCGATATCATGCACTTACATTGATAAGCAGGAAGTTTACACGCATTGAACCGGAACAAGCTGGGAACATTACTGGTGAATATCGAAACATGCGCCCTAAGCTGCCGAACTGCTCGCGACGAAAAATCGCGGGATAGATCGCGGTACAAATTTTAGGTAAGCAAATAGTGTTCGCGAGTGATCACGACAACATTTTACCTTCGTTCTCCGGTCATAGCGATAATGATTCTTCGGTCTGCCGCGCGTCCACAAGCCGGCGTAAGACTAATCCACGGTGTCTTTGGTCTTATTGCGTGCTATCCGGGTACCGGTTACCCTTCCAACGTCAAGAAACAACGGATTCTCGGGGAATGGCGCTAACAACGATGCAGACGTTCGATCACCCTGCCGCCTGGAAGGCAACGGACTTCAAGTCGAAAGACGATTTTTCGTTCGATCTCACCGCCTATCAGATCGACGCCATGGAATCGGAGGTCGAAGCCTACAAAAATTCGGACGGTAGCCATGCAAACATGAACCCGCGAACTTTCCCGTTAACGGCGATAAGTGAAGACGTGGAATCCTGGAGCCGGGAAATTCGTCATGGGCGCGGCCTGTTGATGCTGCGTGGCCTCCCTACCGATAGGATGGACCTGACTGATCTGAAGCTGCTTTACTTGGGGCTGGGGACGCATTTTGGCCGGCCTGTATCGCAAAGTGCCGACGGCGAATTGATTGGCGACGTCGTCAACATCGGCGGAGATGACAGGAACGAAAGGGCCTATCGCAGTCGCAGGGAGCTAAAATTGCATACGGATCGATGCGATCACCTCGGTTTGCTTTGCCTGCGTAAGGCAATGAAGGGCGGGGTAAGCGGATTCGCGAGCGCTCTCGCCGTTCATAACGAGCTGCTGAAAACAGCGCCCGAACTGTTGGAGCCGCTTTACAACGGTTTTCATCATCACCGGTTCGGCGAACAACCGCCGGGAGAACCGATCGTCACTCGCGAGCGCATCCCCACCTTTTCGGTGACTGACGGCGTCCCCAGCGTGATCTGCATTCGCGGCTATATCGACCTGGCCGTCGAAGAAGGGCATGTGGAATTGAGCAACCGGGAAATCAAGGCGCTCGACACGTTTGAGACTTTGGCCAACCGGGAAGACTTTCGATTGAATCTTACACTCGAATCTGGCGAGGCAAGTTTCATGAACAATTGCTGCGTCTTGCACACGCGAACCGCCTTCGAAGATTCGTCCGACCCCAATTTGAAAAGGCATATTTTGAGACTGTGGTTACGAGAAGACGACCGGCCGGCTGCGTCCGGAGTAATTGTGCACAAAGGCGAAGGGATCATGCCCCAAGAAGGCAAAGGCACCTATTACAACCCCAGCACCGGATAGAGGCGGCGGCGACGCCTCTACACTACTGTTCCGATTTCGCTATGCTCATATAGACTTCGAACTTCCCTGAACCGAACCGATTTAGTCGATCGTGAAGTATTTCCAACCTCCTGTTTGGATTGGTATTTTACAGA
>CAYLTU010000181.1:5339-12088 GCA_964386465.1 uncultured Rhodospirillaceae bacterium | reverse complement strand
GACCCAACCCGGAAGTCACGGCATGCCGAGCCTATTCGAGCAAGCCTGTTTTCGTCAGGCTATCGATCAAGCTCTCTAGATAGGTTTCGTGCGCGCCGGGATTAACGTCGCGTAAGAAGCCGACCGAAAGCGCCGGCTCAAGTTGAATCGCTTTTCCGAACGCCGATTGCGCCTCGCTCAGCTGCTCTGCAGTCACCAATATGGAGGCGAGAAACAATTGTGGCCCGAACGGTGCGTTGGGAAACTGGCAGGCTTGCCGACAATTCGCGATGGCCTCGTCGTAACGGCCAAGAGCGCGCAGTATCGACCCTTTCATACTAAACGTCGCCCAACGTGTCGGATCGCGCGGACTGAGACGGAGTGTGGTGTCGAAATGCGGGAGTGCCTGCTTTGGCTGACCGGCACCCCACCAATAGGCCCAACCTACCCCGAAATGACCCCGCGCGAAATTGGGATTGATTGCGACTGCAGCCTGATTTTCGCTGATCCCCATTTCGACTTCGCCGTCGAAGATATGCGCCCGTCCCATCACGAAATGCGCCAGCGGTTCGTTCATATCGAGAGATACCGCTCGTTCAGCCAGGTCACGCGCATGTGCAACGATCTCCGCCCTATTCTCGACATAGCCCCAAAGCACAGAGGAAGAGAGCGTATAAGAAAGTCGCGCATGCGCCAGTGCGAATTCCGGGTCCAGTGCGATCGCTTCTCTGAACAGGCGTATGGCCTCCGTGCGATCGGCTTTGTTGTATCGATAGAAATGGGATTGCGCGCGCTGAAACAGTTCCCAGGCGCCGAGACTTCCCGGCGATTTTCGCCGAACGCGATCGCGCTCACGTGCGCTGATTTCTGGCTCTACCGCGACAACGATCTGTTCGGTGATCTGGTCCTGCAGGTCGAAAACATCGTCGAGCTCCCCGTCGAAGCGGTCGGCCCACAGATGGTTTCCCGTGGTCGCGTCGATCAGCTGGGCGGTGATGCGCACGCGATTACCCGCCTTCCGAACGCTGCCTTCGACAACATATTGCACCCCGAGTTCACGCCCGACTCTCGCAATTTCGACAGCTTGTCCCTTGTAGGTGAATGACGAATTTCGGGCGATCACGAACAGAGAGTTAAAGCGCGAGAGTGCGGTAATCACGTCCTCGGCGATGCCGTCGGCAAAATATTCTTGCTCCGGATCGCCTGACATGTTGTCGAACGGCAGCACGGCGATTGAGGGTTTGTCCGGCAACGGTAGTGGCTCGACTCCTCCGGAATCAGCGGAACTACTTGCTATCGAAACATCCCCAACCCATTGCCACACCCTCACCGGTCGAGTGATGTTCTTAACTTCCTTCTCACCCATATCTTCAAACGGCAAGTCGAGTCGATCTCGCACCTGCTCGTAAACACTTCCTGAGATGCAAATTCCACCCGGTTGAGCGAGGCCCTCCATCCGTGCGGCCACGTTCACGCCGTCGCCTTGGATGTCGTCTCCGTCTATCACCACGTCGCCCAAGTTGATGCCGACGCGAAACTCGATTCGCTTGTTTTCAGGAAGGTCCGCATTGTGCTCGGCTATCGCGATCTGTGTATCCACGGCGGCGCGCACGGCGTCCACCACGCTGGGGAACTCCGCCAACATGCCGTCGCCCATGAGCTTGACGATGCGACCATGGTGTTCGGTAAGCTTGGGATCGATGAGGTCCGCGCGCAGGGTCTTGAGGGCTGCCAGCGTGCCTTCCTCGTCCGCCCTAATTAGGCGCGAGTATCCGACCACATCCGTGGCCAGAATGGCAGCGAGACGACGCTCCATAGAAATCCTCCCTGTCTGGAAGCTTAACGGTGATCAGGAGGGAAATCTACGCGCGCTGTTGATAGGGCCCGACTTCTGCTTATGGCTAAAAAGAGAAGTCGCGGCGCTCGCATTCGACTTCTGTTGTACACCCAAGAACCGACATGCACGCGGGAAGGTCGGCTTAGCGAGTTCGCCCTCAGTGCCTTGAGGCCTTTCTGGCGTTTTCGTCTCGCATGATTATTCGGGATCGCAGGATGCGGCGGGCCTCTTCTTCTCCTGCTCGGTCAACGAGGTTCTTCCACGAGGCCGTGTCTCGAATACCTTCCAACGTACCTTCCACGAGGAGATCGAGTTCTTCCTCGGTGTACGGGGTCGAACGATCTAACGATTCGTCGACAATCCAAGACGGCATACCCAAATCGTAGGGCTCGAACAATTCTGGCTTCGGCTTTTTGCTCATGAATCACCTATTCCGGCGAAGCGCCAACCCTATTCTGGCACGTCCGCCTTGCATAGGCTGCCCTGCGCGAAGCTGTGCTGCCGGAGTGACGTGCTAATTTCCGCTTGCGGCTAAAAGCGGCTGTGAGGCTCGCAGAGATCGACTTCTGCAGTTCCCTTAGCAACCGACATTCGCGCGGGCGACGGCTTCGATGTTGCTCGTGGGTTCGTACGGAGCGGTCATATGCCGAGTGTATTACGGCTCGCAGCTCGATGTCTTGCCGGTCTTCGCCGTTGCCTGTCAACGACCGCGGTCGATGCGCTCATTGTAGCGCCGATCCACCTTCGCCAACGACGACGAACGGAGCCCAAAACAGTGGGTGGGCATAATGCGGTTTGTCCTCGTCTTCGATGAGCGCCAGCATGGCGCGGCGATGCGCTTCCGCCCGGCCGACGCCGGGCTTGAGCACTTCCTGTAGCATCCGTGTCGTGATCTTCACGGCCGCGTCCGATACGACCGGCCAGTGCGACACCAGTAACGCCCGGGTTCCGGCGTAGAAGAACGCCTTGGCCAGTCCGGATAACCCTTCCGCCCCTGGTGTCCCGTCCGCCGCCGCCGTGTTGCAGGCCGACAAAATCACCCAGTTGGCGTCGAGCTTCAATTGCGCCACCTCGCTCGCCGTCAGCAGCCCGTCGTCCAACTCGCTGCCTGTCTCGGGCGGCGTCAACACCAAGGCTGGCTCTGAAAGGCCGGCGACATCTTCCGCCTCCCGCGCGACCAGTCCATGCGTCGCAAACGCCAGCACCTTGTAATCCTTGAGCGGCGCATGCTTGACGCGCGTCTCCGTCGCCGCTGAGCCGACAAGCAGCGCCTCCTCGTCCGACCCGAGGGCGTTCGCCAAGGACCGAAGCTCACTGAAACTTTCCGGCAACGACGCCAATTCGCGAACTGACGCCACGTCGGCTACGCCGCGCGGCGTGATCTTCCATGAAAATCCACTGCATAGATGGCCGAGTGGGCGGGTGGATATCTCGGTCCGCTTATCCACTAGCTTCAGGCGCGCACGCTTCCGCCTTTGATCCCTTTACGTTGCAAGGAAGTCGATAGAGCCTAACTTGAAGATTGAGCGGCCAGGTGTTCGGCGGCATTGAAGTAGGGCAGGTTATCGCGCGCGGAACTGCCGATTACGGCGAGCCTTTCGGCGATCCGAATCGCCTTCTGATATTTCCTTTCACGCACCTCGCGCGCATTTGTTTTGAACACGGAACCGCATAGGGAAATGCCGTAGTGGGCCTGCAGCGTCCGGATTTCGGTGCCGGCGAACATGCCGTCTGCGATCAGCGAAAGATCGAACTCGGGCCGGGCGACGATCTGGATTTTTTGTTCGGCCAGATAGCCGCGAATTTTTGCTTCCGCGTCCAACGCCGCATCCCAATAATCGGATTCGGTTTGTGTCGGTTCGCCCGATACCTCCTGGAACGCCAAACAGAAGGCGAGGAATATCTGTTCCGCCTCATTCGCGGTTTTCCAGGCCGTACTGCCAAGGCTGTTCCAGATCGACGGGTCCATATCGTCGAATACCTTCGGCACCCGCTCAAAGAACAGGCGGTGCAGGCCGTTCTCGTTCAGCGTGCCGCCGAGTTTCTGATCCGTGTAGATATCGATGGCGGCGTAGGTGCCGCACACGGGGCAGGTGTCGTCATGGAAGATGTCTTTCCGATAGATATGCGAACAACGTTTGTTGTCGGGGAGTTCATTCTTGCACAGCAGATAGGTTTCGTTGCCGTTTTCGCTGTCTTGCTGTTCGCCTATCCAGTTGAAGCGGTTCAGGTACCGCATATAGGACCGGCGGTGGCTCCACAGGCTCCATTCCAGCTTTTCCACCGGACCGAACGTACTCCAGTTCGAGCTCACATCGATGACGATGCATTGCTCTTTGCCCGGCGCGGTCCGCAACCCGCGCCCGACGGATTGTCCCCACAATACTTTGGACAATGTGGGTCGAAGATGGACGATGATATTGCAATGCGGATTGTCCCATCCCTCCGCGAGGACGCCGACGGATACCATCGCTTCGATCTCGCCGGCTTCGTGACGCGCGAGCAGCTTCATTCGTTCGCCGATGGGCGTGCCGGCGGTGACGATTGCCGCTTCGATCCCGGATTGCCGGATCCGTTCCAGGGTCTTTTCCGCAACGCTTACATCGGCGCAGAACCAGGCCGAGATCGGCGGTATCGGGAGTTTTTCACGCTCCTCCTTATAGCTCCACATCGCGTAGTCCATCATCGACGATTTGATGATGGCGGAGGCCAGCTTCGCGACCGGAAAGTCGCCCGAGCTGATATCGATGTCGCCCAGATCGAGATCGTGGACGAAATGCGTCCGGTAGACCGGCTGAACTAGCACGCCTTCTTCGATAAGGTTTTCGATGTTCGCGCAATCGATAATGGCGTCGAAGGCGAGGTGGAGCTGATCGCGCTGGTCGCCGGTCCGTCTTTCGGGCGATGCGGTCAGCCCAATGAATTGCGCAGCCGGCTTGCCGTTCGCGTCAAACTCGTCGATCAGTCTTTTATATCCGGTCCCGTTCGGCGACACCCGGTGCGCCTCGTCCACGATGATGAGGTCGGCCTTCGGTATGGCGTCCAGCAACACCTCCTTGGCCCGCATGTTGGTCGAGAGCAGGATGTCGTAATCCGCAAAAGCGGGTCCCGTGTCGGAAACCGCAAGTTTGCGGACATTGTGTTTCTCGCCGAGCGCCTTCTCAAGCTGTTCCAGCAGGACGAGGCGGTGGCACAAGACAACGATCTTCTTGCCACTGTAGAACCGCTCGACGATCTCGCTCGCGAGCACGGTCTTGCCCGCGCCGGTCGGCGCTTTCAGGATGAATCGACGGTGCTGGCCAACGATCGACGGAAAACTGTCGATGATTTCCTGTTGCCATGTTCTGAGATGCATGCGCGGCGTATATCAAAGTATGAGCATTCGTGCACGCGCTACTAATTTCCGAACCGGCCGCAGAAGCAAATAGGGCCGTCGCGGCTTCTCAGCCAGAATCGTCCCTCGTGCCCCTGCTGCCGGTACGTCCGGTCTACCCCACTTTCGAGACCTCAGGACTGTTATGACCGGATATTCCCGATTGATGTTGCTGTTCCCCGCGGGTCCGAGCGGGCTCAACGGGTGCGCTGAGAGGAAGATCCATCGCAGCGGTGGCGGGATCGTCTGCGGTAAGAGTGGCTGGAGCAACCCCGCAGCTCTATATTCGATGATCAAGAATCGGCGCAGGTGACCCGGAATGATGGCAGATTTTCACGGCGTATTTCCATACTTGGTTTCCCCCATCGGTCCGGATGGCGAGATCCTGACCGAGGTGCTGGGTCGATTATGTGATGATCTCATCGGTAAAGGCGTTCACGGACTCACGCCATTGGGTTCGACGGGGGAATTCGCATATCTGAACAGAGAGCAGCGGATCCGCGTCGTACAGTCGACCATCGAAGCCGCAGACAAACGTGTCCCTGTCATAACGGGCGTGGCTTCGACAGCAACCGCGGATGCGGTCGAGCAGGCGCGGACATACGAGCGGCTCGGCGCCGATGGGATTTTGGCCATTCTGGAAGCCTATTTCCCGGTTCGTGACGAGGGGATCGAGGCATATTTTCGTGCGATAGCCGATGCCGTCGACATACCCGTCATTTTGTACACCAATCCGCAATTTCAGCGTTCCGACCTTTCTCTCGACGTTATTGAGCGTCTCGCCGAGCACCGCCGGATCAACTACATCAAGGACGCCTCGACGAACACGGGCCGCCTCCTGTCCATCGTCAACCGATGCGGCGAGAGCATCAAAGTTTTTTCCGCCTCCGCCCACATACCCGCCGCCGTCATGATGATTGGCGGGGTTGGCTGGATGGCCGGTCCCGCCTGCGTCATTCCGCAAGAAAGTGTCGCACTATATGAACTGTGCCGGGACGGTAAGTGGGACGAGGCGATGGCTGTGCAGCGCGGCCTTTGGAAATTGAACGAGGCCTTCGCGCGCTATAATCTTGCGGCCTGCGTCAAAGCCGGGCTCCAGATACAGGGCTACGACGTTGGCAACCCTGTCCCGCCAACCGCGCCACTCACGGGCGATCAGCGAAAAACGCTGGAAGGAATATTAGACAGCCTAGCGTGAATTACCGCTGACTTCGAAGAGCACGCAACCGGATCTTTTTGAACTGTCCACTGAAATGAGGTAAGACCAAAAGGTCCGATTCGGACTTACTCAGGACGAGAAGACAGTAAAGATACTACCTCCAAATTCATCACCACATCGTCGTGCTGATTGAAAACTTCGGTGATACTGTTTAGCACGCCACGATCTCCTTTGCTCGACGGTCGCACGCTCTTGATGGCCATTTTGGTACGCAACAG
Source organism: uncultured Rhodospirillaceae bacterium (assembly GCA_964386465.1). GTDB lineage: Bacteria > Pseudomonadota > Alphaproteobacteria > UBA8366. The sequence goes on along the minus strand of CAYLTU010000181.1, from coordinate 5,462 downwards.
ATCTCTTGGCCGAACGGGACCGACGAATTTGAGATTCCAGTCCAGGCCACCAAGAAACTCCCACCGTACATCGGCATTGTTGTAGACGCCCAAGAGCGATCTATACATCAAGGTAATCGTGTA
>CAYLTU010000181.1:0-5239 GCA_964386465.1 uncultured Rhodospirillaceae bacterium | reverse complement strand
GTAACGACGTACCGGACCAATTTCTGGTCGTGGGGCTCATCGCACAGGAGGAAACATTGGAGGCTGACATGACGATCCCGCGCCGAGCGATCGGCCTTACTCCCATGGAAACGCGCCGGGAATTGATTGTTCGAACGGCGATCCTTGCCGATGAGCTGGGCTATGAGATGTTTGTGCTGCCCGAAGGTTGGGGGTTGGATTCCACGCTGGTGTTGACCGAGATTGCGATGAAGACGAAGCGCATTCGCGTGATGGCGGGAATCCTGTCTATATGGGGACGTACGCCGGGAACGATCGCGATGACCGCCGCCACGCTTGCGGATATCAGCGACGGTCGATTTGTCCTCGGCCTTGGAGCGAGCACACGAACCCTCGTCGAAGGGTTCCATGGCGTGAAATTCCGAAGACCCGCCAAGCAGCTTCGCGCCGTAACGCAATCGGTTCGACAGATTCTGGAGGGCGCACGCGCGCCATTGCCTCCCGACATCGATGCGCGGCCGCTACGGCTCGGACAGACACCGCAACCGGACGTACCCATCTTTATCGGGGCGATGGGTGACCAGGCGGTCAAGGTCGCAGCGGAGCTGGCCGACGGCTGGTTTCCGGTCTATGTACCGCGGGACCGGTACGCCACTTGGGTTCCCGAGTTACAGAAGATGCGAAAGCGGGCGGGGGTGATGAAAACCGACCTTACAGTTCTCGCATGCCCGGGAGTCGTGGTTAGCGATAGCGAGCCAGCAGCCCGTCAAATGGCGGCAAACAACCTAGCTTGGTACCTGTGTGCGATGGGCGACGTGTACGCGAAGTTCGTATCCTCGCAAGGTTACGGGGACGAAGTGAAGGCGGTGTTGGCGGCCAATCCGAAGCCAAGTCCGGCGAACGGCATCATCCCCGATGAAGCACAGGTACTGCTAGACCAACTCACCGTGTACGGACCGCCCGACAAAGTTCGAGAAGAACTTCGGCAGTGGGACGCAGCGGTCGATATTCCCGTCCTTGGTATTGCGCCCGGAATCGCATGGGAGGACATCGAGGCAATCCTCCGAACGGGCGCGCCCGCCGATTAGTGGGTCACAGCCTTTTCCCGCCGACCTCATCGGAACTCGCCGTCTCGCATCCCCTCGTTCGGCCCAACTGGTCGCGCTGCGCAGCCTGTACGACCATGGCCGCTCTCGACCACGCCACCACAAGCCAAATTGTCCTTGCTAAAAAGGGGCTGTCCACAGATGACCCCGAACTTTCCAAATCGACATCTGCCGTTTCCTCAACTGGCGGCATCATCGGCTTGGCGGTCCTCGACCAAGCCAAGTTCCATCGCCTTGATCGCCAGGGCGACATATCGCGTGTAGACGCGGTTTTGTGACAGGCCGCCGCCCAGGAACCACAGACCCCGCTGCGGCGTCGGCACGAACATGTTGCTCAGCTCGCCCTGTTCGTTGAGGCCCCAGATTTGGCCGACCTTGTCGGCAATCCCGTCGCCCATCAGCTGACGCACCACATAATCCTGATTGTGGTACCCGGTCGCGGCGACGACCATGTCGGCTTTTTCAACGCGGCCATCCTTCATCAACAGTCCGTCTTCGACGAAACGTTCGGCATCGGACCATTGCAGCAGGTCAATCTCTCCGCTGATGATCAGCTCGGATGCGCCGCAATTCAGGTAATATCCGCCGTGGCGTTCGCGCAGCTTCATCTGGTGCCCGGCGCCGTTGGTGCCGAAATCCAGTTTGAAGCCTCTCTCCCGAAGCCCTTCGTGCAGCGCCTTGTCGTGTTCCTTCATTTTCCTGACGTTCATTTGGTATCCGCGTTCCAGCAGGCTGAACGTCGGCGCGACACCCAGAAGGTCCGCATCGTCGATCGGCAGATCTTCTTCGTAGTAGATGAAGTTGTTGAAGCCGGCCGCTTCGACGCTGACGACGCAGGACGAGCCGCGCTGGATCATCTTCACATGCGCGCCGTGACCATGCAGATCTTGCGCGCAATCGTGCCCGCTGGTGCCGACCCCGAGAACCAGCGTGTGTTTGCCCTTGTACTTTTCGCCCGAATGAAAATCCTCGGTGTGGAGAACCTCGCCTTTGAAATCCCCGAGGCCGGGAACATCCGGCGTCTTCTTACTACCGACGATGCCGTTCGCATAAATGACATGTTTGGGATGGAACACGCGTTCGGTGCCGTCTTCGCGGCGCACGAGGGCGTTCCAGACGCCCTTTTCGTCGTCAAACTCGCCTTCGATGAAGGTCGAGCTGGTCCAGATATTCACCTCCATGGCCGTGGCGTACCATTCGACGAAGTTCGCCAGCATATCCTTGGAAATGTATTTCGGCCAATTCGGTGGATAGGGGATATACGGGAAGTGGTTGATCGCCACCTGATTGTGCAGCGCGAGTGAATGGTAGCGGTTGCGCCAGGCGTCGCCGACATTCGGGTTTCTTTCGATCGCCAGCGTATCGACGCCGAGCAGACCCAACCGTGCGCCCATCGTTATGCCGAATTGGCTGCCGCCGATGATCAGAACAGTGGGTTCCCGGTCTTCAAAAGCCTGCTCCTTCTCGCGCAGGTCAGCCCAGTTGTCGCCGCCGAAGTTACGTGAATAGGCGGACCCCGTCGGACGCCGCGCGCCGGTCGGTTCCTCGTGACCCTTTATTTCGGTCAGAGAAGTGGAAAACACCCAGGCCCTCGACGGATCCTCGACCGGCAAGCGGAGCACGCCGTTGCACCGTGCTACATCGGTCTCGAAGCTGAAGATCGACTCGATCACATCGATGCCGATCCGGCCGATCCGGCGCGGCGGCGTTCGGCCTTCGGCGACTTGGAAATTCCGGGCATTCACTTTCGGCTGGCGCGCCAGCAAGTCATCGACGATCGCCTCGCGGCTCTCATGCGGCGTCACGGTCCAGTTGAAGGCCAGCATATCGCGCCAATGGCTTTCATCGGCAAACAGGCCGGTCAAAGCTGCACGATCGGTGCCGCGCAGCGCCTTCTCGAAGTTATCGAGCCAAAGCGTCGCTTGTTCGGCTTCGTTCGGAACTATGCTTGCAGGTTCGTTCATTTATTGCATTCCAAGGTGATTGCTATGACCGCCTACCCGGTGTCCCTTCATAATAAGCAGGTTCGGAAAACCGTGCGGCCGATGGCGGCGGTACGGATCTTGAGTAGCGAATGGCTTGTCGCCACCAGAACAAAATCAAAACCCCGCCACTCTTTGCGGGGTTGGCAGGAAGGAAGGCTTTGAGGTGGTCGATGAGGATGTCGAGCATTGAAAGAATAAGTTGCGATTGACGCCGTCATGGAACCGGTGAGTTCACATTAAGGCCAATTTCACTTGCATTCCTCAGGTTTGGCACCCTCCGTAACATCACCTCAAAGCCTGTTAGAACATTACCCTTTCAAGGCGCTTCTGCAACGATTTAAGTCAAACAAATTTGCCGCCAACGGGGCCTGGGGACGGAGTCTTAACTCAAGCAACCCGTCTACGGGGCCCGCGGCGGGCCGCCGGGGTTATTCTCCTCTGATATGGCTGATCTCGTCCTGCGCTTCGCCCGCGCGGTCCAGGTCGACGCCGTCTTTGCGCAGGCGGCATTGAATGTCCGCGACATCGAGCTCTCGAGGCTGCCGGCCCCGATCCATGGCAAGTGCCGCGGCGATGCCGGCGGCGTGGCCGGTGGCCATGCAATTGCCCATGCTCTTACCGGCGCTGGCGCCCACATGGGTGGCGGAAATGCAACGGCCCGCCATCAGCAGACCGTCGATCTTCTCGGGCACCAGGGCGCCATAGGGCACGTCATGTATCTTCATCGGTTCGAAACGGACAAAGCCGATATCGAGGAAACCGCCGCGCCAGGCGACCGTGTCCTCGGCCCGCCGGCCCTCCAGCGCGTCTTCTTCGCGCATCGTATACAATCCCTTTACCCGGCGGCGGGGGCGGACGCCGACTTGCGGCCCGGTAGCGATCATTTCGATATCGGCCAGCGCCTCGCCGCCGTATTCACGCATGGCGTCGATCATTTGCACGGCCTGCCGGCGGCTCTGGCATTCCGCTTCGCTCAACTGCAGCGGATCGGTGGCATCGTAATTACCGAGATGCTTGGTGCCGCCATGATTGATGTGAAAGGTGGCGGAGGTGGGGGAGCGGGTCAGCCGCCATCTATCGGGTATCAGCGGGTATTTTCCCCGGGCCCGGTCAATCAGGCGCCGAATGCCGTCGTCCTGCTGGAATTGTTTGGCCGCGGCCATATCGACATTGCCGACTTTCTGCACCAGGGTCAGGGGGGCGGGCAGATCGGTATCCTTCAGCATTTCGGCGCCGGCAAAATGCGCCACGTCGCCATCGCCGCTGCAATCGATGACAACATCCGCCTGGATCGTTAGCAGACCATCCGCGCTGCCCATGACAACGCCGGTGACACGATCGGCGGTGACCAGGCTGTCGACCACATGGGCGTGCACCAGGTAGCGGCAGCCGGCCGCGTCCAGCGCATCCAGGATCGCCACCTTGAGATATTCCACGTTGCAGCGCAGTTGGTGCTCGCCGATCCAGACCGCCTTCTCGCCATACGCGGCAAGGCATCCGATCAGCGCTTCATGAATTGCCGAGCGCGGCTGGTGGCGCGAGCGCATCTGATTGATCGGCATGCCCATGCACAGGGCACCGACGCCGCCGAAAAAACCATGCTTTTCGACCAGCATGGTCTCCTTGCCCGCCCGGGCCGACGCCAGCGCGGCGCCCACGCCCGCCATGCCGCCGCCAACAACCAACACATCGGTCTGACAAAGCTGTTTCATTTTTTATCGTCCTGTACGGTGCTTTTCGGGGTGCGCCACAATTCTGATCCGACATTTCCCAAATTAATCGTGAAATGTGGAAACCGGTTTTGCAAAGTGAGCATTTTACCTCACCTCGACAGCAACAGGGTACGTCGCCGGTTAAGGCAAGGTAGGCGGAACGGCGTTTACCGTCCCTGATACACATCAAATTGATCGCTAAGGTAAAAGACGGTTCGATCCGATTGGCTGTTCTGTTCACCGTCTCATTTTGGCTAAGAAGCGAACTCGCGCTGATCCAAATCGGCTTCCGCTGTACCCTCAACAGGCGGCATGCCGATAGCGATGTCGGCTTTCATCGGTTTTACGTCCGGGTTTTCTCAGGTTCAGGCGTGACTGGCGGTGCCGGCTGACGGGGACTTTTGACCCACTTCGGAAGTCGCGCGTCAACGGCGCTGGGCATTATCAACTTCGTCCA
>CAYLTU010000180.1:0-12102 GCA_964386465.1 uncultured Rhodospirillaceae bacterium | reverse complement strand
CTTGTAGTCGTCTATCGTCTCGGCAATCAGCTCGCCCAAGCCGAACGCCGTCAGAAGACTAGCCGAAACGCGCGACGCAAAGTGGCGGCCCCTTAGCGTCACGACCGGAACGCCGGCCCACAACATGTCGCTCGTCGTCGTGTGGCCATTGTAGATTCGCGTATCGAGCGCCAAATCCGCCACACCGGCGCGTTTCAGATGCTCGGCCTTGGGAAGCATATCGGCGAAGATCAAGCGGTCCGGCTCGACGCCCGCATCGAGCGCTTCACGGCGCAAATTCTCAACGGCCAAGGGGTTGTTCGGCAGCAGCCAAAGAACCGCTTTCGGCAATTCCAGGAGCAGTTCCATCCAGGCCGCGAACATGACCGGTTCGAGCTTGTAAGTGTTGTTGAACGACGCCAGCACGACCGCGTCTTCCGGCAATCCAGCCATCGACCGAGACGCCGGTGCGTCGGCGATCGACTGCGACCGGTTGTTGACCTGGTAGCAATGCGGCATGACCGCGAACGCCTCGCTGTAGGCGCCCGCGTCCTCCGGCGGCGTGACGATGTCGTCGGTTACGATGTAGTCGAAGAAGTCGGCGCCGCTGGTACCGGGAAACCCAAGCCAGGCGACCTGCACCGGGGCCGGGCGCAGCGCCGCGATGTCGAGCCGGTGCCGCCGCGTATAGCCTTTGAGGTCGACCAGGATGTCGATGCCATCATCGTGAATACGGCGGGCCGCCGTGATCGTGTCGACCCCGGCGAGATCGACGAAGGCGTCGCAATCTTCAGCGACACGCGCCCGGTATGCGCTGCCGTCGTCATCGCCGCAGGAATAAGCGTGGACCGAGACTTTCGTCCGGTCATGCGCACCGAACAGGCCGAGCATGAGATGCGCGGTCGCATGGTCCTGGAAATCGCTCGACAGATAACCAATTCGCAAGACGTCCCGGACCCGGGCGGTGTGGTCGAACCGCACGCCCCATGCCGCCACCTGGCGCGACAGATCGGCGCTCCACGATCTTGCAACCGCGAAATTCTGTTTCGAATCACTGACGCGAGATACGTTGAGGAAAGGATCTTCGACCGGCGACGCCCCACTATCGATCGCCGCCCCGGTCATTCGGTCGGTTTGCGCCGCCAGTTCTTCGAAACCGCGCCAGTCACAAACCGTTTGCATCGCCGCGAACAAACCGACTGTCGCGGGGTTGTTGTCCGCCTGCAGCGCGAGGGAGTCCCGATAAGCCGCGATCGATTCGACGATCCGCCCCCGGAGCTGCTGGCACGCGGCCAGATGATTCCGCGCCAAAACACTTTCCGGCGCCAGCGCGGCGGCGTTCTCGAAGGTGCCGATCGCCGCGCCAGGCCCCCTCTCCGTTTGCAGCAAGGTGCCGAGAGCCAGGAAATCGTTCAGGTCCCGTTGTTCCGAACCCGTAAGACGCTCGTACGCCGCGATCGCGTCGGCCTTGCGTCCCGTATTGCCATACAGCCGGGCCAGGTGACGCAGGGATGCGCCATCGTTCGGATCGATCGAAACCGCCTTCTCCAGGACGGCAATCGCTTCCGCCGGACTGCCACGCTCGACGAGCACGGCGCCAAGTGTCGCTTGATAGTTCGCATTCTCAGGATCGTGTGCCGCGGCCACCTTTAAGAGCTGCAAGGCGCGTTCCGGCTCCCCTAGCTGAAATGCGATCAGACCACGCAGGAAATTCGCCGGCGGATGATCGGTGACCTGGTCGAGGATGCCGCGGCAAATGGCATCCGCGTCGGCTAGCCGTCCGGTTTCGACAAGCCGAATTGCCTCTTGCAACCGCGCTCCAGCGTCGATCATGTTTCGCCAAACACCCCTGATCTGAAACCAAACGGCTCGCCGCCGGAACGAGGATTCCTTATTGTCAAAGTAATGGACGATGAAGCCGCCACGCAACCTCCCTCGACACACCCGCGCCGATGGGTCCGTGTCGGCTTGGCGTTTCTCCTTTTTGCACTCGCAGCAACCGCGATCGTTTGGACACAGCGCAACACGATTGCCGAATTGGTCATTCAACGTGCCGCCTTGGCGGCTGGATTTGGCCCGGTCACGCTCACGGTCACCGATCTCGGTCTTAAAAGCGCTACCGTTGCCGACATTACCATCGGCGGCGCGGCCGGACAGCGAATCGGACAGTTGCAAGCCGGCTATACGCTGAGCGGCCTCTATCGCGGCACCATCGAAAGCCTGTCCGTGCGCGGCGCGCGTCTCCGCGGACGTATCGGACCGGATGGCCCCGTATTCGCGGGGATACCTTCCGGGAAATCCAAAGATACCGATGCACCGTTCACGGTCCCCGTCCGCGATCTGCGTTTCACGACATCGCAGGTCGAAATCGCCACGCCGAACGGTGATGTCGTTGTGACCGCAAGCGGCAATATCGCTATACCAGACGGCGAGACCAGCGATTTAGAAAGCGACTTTGCGATCGAAAGCGTATGGGGGGCGGTCAAGGGGAAGCTTACAGCCACGCGGCTAGCCTCGAGCGAAATCTTCGGTCAGGCGGCGCTGCACGACGGCACCGGGTCGTTTGAGACGATCCACGCGACCGGCGTTCACGGCGCAATCCAATTCCTTGTCCTCGGCAACCGGAAACTCGAACTAGACGCAAACCTCTATGCTGCAACGCTGGCCGCGTTGGGCGAAAAACTGGGCGCGGCTCGCGCCAGCATCGGAGTCCGAGAGGCGGCGGAGACGAACTACGCGATCGAAGCGACGATTTCCGGCGCGGCGGGCAAGTTCGACGTCGCTGGAAAAATCGACAGCCCGGAGGGCGGCAATCCCGCCGCCGCGGCTGCGTTCGAGATCGATCTGCAGCGCGACGGATTTCAGGTCGAGGCAATTGGCGAAAGCACCTTTTCTCTAACAGATGACGGCCGGATCAAAACCACGCTCCGGTTCGACCAGGCCGGCCTCGAATATGATGCAAAAACGATTTCCGGGATCTCGGGCAACGCGCAAATCGAGCGCGCTCCCGATGGTGCAATTAAAGGCGAGGCCGATCTAACGTTCCAACGGTTTGCCGCACCCGGCATCGACGGCCAACCAGGATCATTGTCGGCGCGTTTGGACGAAAAAGGCATGGCGCTTCACGCGGCGCTCGACTGGAACGACGGGACTTTGCGCGTTTCGGCGAACGGTCCGATAGATGGACCTGTTCAATTTAAGACGGAAGGAAAACTGGACTCCGTTCGATCGCTAACCAAGCGCTTCGCAGGCGTCGAAGCGGAAGGTGCCGCCGCGTTCGCTCTGGACGGATCGGTACGGTCCCCCCACGAAGTACTGCGTACGGCGGCATCGGAGCCGTTGTCCGTGCTGTTCAATTTGGACGCACGCGGATGGCTCGAAAGCGCGCTCAGCAATGTCACATTACCCGGTATCGCCCGCGGCGTATCCCTGACGGGACGGACTGACATCGACCTGGACGCGGATGGTTTACGGATTGCGACGGGTGAACTCCGCCTCACCACTGCCGCGCTCGACAAAGCCATTATTTCCGTGCTGCCGAAAACGGTGAGGAACCATTTCGCCGCACCCATTCGCGTCATGATCGGTCCGCACGGCGCGCCGGCCGCGACATTCCGTATCACACCTGAAGAAACCGGTCACAAGGTCGACGGTCGCGCGGTGTTAACGGTTCAAACCGGAAACGCCGAATTTTCCTTACGAGGCCGCCTCGACGCGAAGCTGGACCCTTTGGGGCATATTGAAAATATCCACACCGCCCGTTCGACGATCGATCTGTTCATCACTGAGCCCGGATACGGCAAAGTTGAATTCCAGTGCACACTCACCGATTTTCGCTACGGAGAAAGGCGGCTCGCCGGCAAGTTCGGCCTCGAAGCCTCGTATGACGGCACTGTAGATAAACGCCTGGCGCCGCTCGCCGCCGCAAGCCAGTTGTCGGGTCGCATTTCGATGAACGGCGGCCGCCTGGCGCTAAGTGTCGCCTCCGGCGGGACGATATCGGTCGAAGAGATCGAACTGCCGGACACGGCGAAATTCGCCGGACCGGTCACGGCAACACTCAGCGCGCCGATGCAGGCTTCGATCGATATCGCGCAAGGGTTATCGTCTCTCGGCTACGACGCCCGGTTTGACCTGTCCGCGGGCACGTTCAGCGCGAAAGCGGGCGGCGGCTGGATCGATGCGGAGCACTCCCGGATACCGGTCATCGCGAGCGGGAACGGCTCCGGGCACCACTTCAATGCAAAGGCCGAAGCATTTGAAGTTGCGACGCATAAGGTCCGTGTATCCACGATCGAACTCGATTTTGACCTCGGGAAAGAGATGAGTTCGACGTTGAAAGCCGACAAGATCGAACATCGGGGCGCACCGGCATTCTTTACCCCGTTGCGAGTAACCGCCGCGATGCAAGGTGACGGCGGGCGGCTGACTTTCAACGGCAGACTGTTCGATCCACCCGAGCGGATTTCAGTGAGTTTCTCCGGGCACCACAATCCGGCCGCGGACAGCGGCGAGATTTCCATCGATGCGCGCAAATTGACCTTCCTGCCGACGGTTCTGCAACCCGTTCAGCTGTTTCCGGTCTTGGGGTCCACATTGCGCGAGGTGGACGGCGAGATCGACGCGTTGGCGATGTTCGCGTGGCGCGGCGAAACTTTCGATTCTTCGCTGGATCTCTTGGTCAACGCCAAAATGATCAAAGCCGACGAGTTCAAGTTCGAGAACGCGGCGACCGTCGTCCGGTTCGACAGTTTATTGCCACCGTCGACACCGCCGAAACAGGAAGTCAGCATCGGCCTCCTGGACATCGGCGTTCCGATGCTGAACGGGCGCCTGGAATTCCAACTCGACAAAAACGGCAGCGTCCGCGCCGCGCTGCGTGAGTTGGATTTTTTCGGCGGTCGGGTCGAAACGCCGGAATTTACGATCCCGCCGACATTCGACGGATTTAACGTGCCCTTGCAGGTCAACGGCGTCGAACTGGAAAGCCTGCTCGCTCTGGCGCAGTCGGGCGATCTGGCGGCGACCGGAACCCTGAACGGCAGTATTCCGGTCACGATCAAGGAGGGAGAGGTCGCGATCAGGAACGGTGTTCTCGAAAGCGCGGCGGGCGGCGGTTCGATTCGCTACCGGCCCAAGGCCGTGGGACCGTCTTTGGCGGACGCGAACGAGGGCATGAAGCTCTTTCTGCAGATCGTCGACGATTTTCAATACAACAAGGTCAAAGTGACCTTCGACGAGGATGAACAGGACGAGGTCGCATTCCGTTTCAAGATCGAAGGCCGCAATCAGGCTGTTTACAAGGGCATCCCCGTAGAACTGAACGTGTCGATGGACGGACCGCTACGGAAGATTCTGAGCCAAGGGCTGAAAACCTATAAGCTGCCAGCGCGTATCCTGTCCGAAATGAAGCGTTTCGAAGACCGCGGCGGCGCAACCCGAAATCCTAGCAATTGACGCCCGAAATCGTCATATTCACCGCATGTCAGTTTTTCTGCCTCGGTCAGTGCTGCGCGGCGCGTTTCTCTGCGGCGGGATCGCACTCCTAGCGGGTTGCGCGCCCGAAGTGCGGATTCGCGCACCCGATAAACCCATCGTGATCAATCTCAATGTAAAAATTGAGCAGGAAATCCGCGTTAAGGTCGAAAAGGACATCGACGATCTGCTGTTAAAGAACAAGGACCTGTTTTAGTCATGCCGGCTGGAACCTTGAAAAACACCATCTTTTCCATCTTCGCCCTGTTCGCGGTGCTGGCGTCGGTTCCGGCGAGCGCCGACGCCTTGGATAACGCCCTTCGGCAAGGCTTGGTGGGCGAAACGCCGCGCGGCTATGTGGCCCCGGTCAAGAGTCCGACCGCTGCCATCAACGGTCTGGTGAACGACATCAATGCCCGGCGCCGGGCGGCATATCAGGGAATTGCCCGGAAAAACGGCCTATCGCTTCAGAACGTCGAATCCGTCGCCGGCGCACGGGTCATACAGCGCGCGCCGAAAGGCACCTACTACAAAGACAATAGCGGCAAGTGGCGGCGAAAATAGTGCGTCTCGGACGTGACCGCACGACCAGCAAATACTAAACATAGGCAAAACGACATGGACCTACCCAAGTCCGTAGAAGAAACGCATGCGCTACTTGGCGCGGGCGACTATGTCGCCGACCGCAGCCTCGCGACCGCGCTCTACCTGTCGCTCAGCTTGAAGCGGCCGCTCTTTCTGGAGGGCGAGGCAGGCGTGGGGAAAACCGAAATCGCGAAGGTTCTGGCGCACACGCTCGGACGTCGTCTGCTGCGGCTGCAGTGCTACGAAGGGCTGGACGCGTCGTCGGCGGTATACGAGTGGAACTACGCGCTGCAGATGGTCGAAATCCGCATGGCCGAAGCCGTCGGCGATCGGGACCGGGCCGCCCTCGAAGGCGATATATTCTCGAAGAGATTCCTGATCGAGCGCCCCCTCCTGCAAGCGTTGGAACCATCGGCCGGCGGCCCGCCGGTTCTCCTGATCGACGAATTGGACCGCACCGACGAGCCGTTCGAGGCCTACTTGCTCGAACTGCTGTCCGATTTCCAGATCACGATCCCGGAAATCGGCACCATCGCCGCCGAAGAGCCGCCGCTCGTCGTCATCACCTCGAACCGAACCCGTGAAATCCACGACGCGCTGAAACGGCGCTGTTTCTACTATTGGGTCGATTATCCCGACGCGGCGCGCGAGCTCGAAATCCTCGCCGTCAAGGCGCCCAACGCGCCTGTGGACCTGTCGCGACAGATCGTCGGATTTGTACAACAACTGCGTGATATCGATCTTTTCAAATTGCCCGGCGTAGCGGAGACGATCGACTGGGCGGAAGCCCTGACACAGCTCGACAAGATGGCGCTCGATCCGGACAGCATCAACGACACGCTTGGAACTTTGCTTAAATATCAAGATGATATCGCCAAAATTCAGGGTAGCGAAGCCAGCCGCATCTTGAGCGAAGTCAACGCGGAATTGGCCGGAGCGGCCGAATGACCGAAAGCGTCCCGTCGGATGGCGGGCTGATCGCCGCCAATATCATGCATTTCGGGCGTGCGCTGCGCGCCGCGGGATTGCCGGTCGGCACCGGCCGTGTCCTGGATGCGATCCGCGCGGTGGAGACGACAGGCCTGGAAAGCCGCGGCGATTTCTATTGGACCCTGCACGCGGTGTTCGTCAGCCGGCGCGACGAACGGGAATTGTTCGACCAGGCCTTCCACGTCTTCTGGCGCAATCCGAAAATCCTGGAGCGCATGATGTCGCTGGTCCTGCCGTCGTTCAGCGACGACACCGGCGCGCCGGAGGAAACCCTGTCGCCGCGAGTCGCGGCGGCGCTCGCCGGCAACGAGGCCCCGCCACGGGAGGATCAGGAGAAAGAGGCCGAGATCACGTTCGATGCGGCGATGAGCTGGAGTCGTACCGAGCTGCTCGGCGAAAAGGATTTCGAAAAGATGACGGCGGAGGAGGTCGAAACGGCGCATCGCGCCATGCGGACCATGCGCTTGCCGATCCAAGATATCCCGACCCGCCGTTTCCGCCGCGACCCGACCGGCCCCACCATCGATATGCGGGCGACGATGCGCGCGGCATTGCGCGATGGGGGCGACACGATTCCGCTGCTCAAACGCGACCGGCGCAAGAGACGGCCGCCGCTCGTCATCTTGTGCGATATCTCCGGATCGATGGACCGGTATGCGCGCATGCTAGTTCACTTCATGCACGCCGTGACCAACGACCGGGACCGGGTGCACACATTCCTGTTCGGTACGCATCTGACCAACGTGACGCGCTATCTGCGCAACAAGGATATCGATATCGCGCTCGAAAAGGTCGCGGGCGGCGTGACCGACTGGTCGGGCGGAACGCGGATCGGCATCTGCCTGCACGACTTCAACAAATTCTGGTCGCGGCGGGTCCTTGGCCAGGGCGCGGTCGTGCTGTTCATCTCCGACGGCCTCGATCGCGACGCGGGCGAAGGCGTCGCCGCGGAAATGCGCCGGCTGCAGGGATCCTGCCGACGACTGATCTGGCTCAACCCGCTCTTGCGTTACGATCGCTTCGAACCCAGATCATTGGGGGTGAAGGCGCTATTGCCTTTTGTAGACGACTTTCGCCCGGTCCATAATCTCAACAGCTTGACGGAACTGGCCGACGCGCTGAACCGAACCGGGCCCCGGGACAGCGCGGAAATGGCCGATTGGCGCGGGAGGGCCGCATGACGGATTCACAGATGCTCGATCATGACGACGTGCTGGAGCGCGCCGCCGCCTGGAAGGAAGGCGGCAGCGATGTCGCATTGGCGACGGTGGTCTCGACATGGGGCTCGTCGCCCCGCCCGGTCGGCAGCAGGCTGGCGATCCGCGGCGACGGACAGTTCATTGGCTCCGTTTCGGGCGGTTGTATCGAAGGCGCGGTGGTCACCGAAGCGCTCGACGCGATCGGGGACGGCAAGACCCGGGTGCTCGATTTCGGCGTGACGGACGAAATGGCGTGGGAAGTGGGTCTGGCTTGCGGCGGAGAGATCTCCATCTTCGTCGAGAAAGTCGACTGAGTGGCCCTTCGAAAATAACGTTAGAGCAACGACATGAAACTGACTGATCTCAACGCACTGAACAAAGCCCGCAGTTCGGGGAAATCCGCGCTGCTTTACAGCGACGTCGATAGCGGCGCGCAGACGCTCACCATTGAGGACGACGGTTCCGGGGAGATCGAACTGACGCCGGAAATGCTTCAAGCGGCCGAGAGGGCGCGCAACGAGGACCGCGGCCGGTTGGTCGAGGCCGAAGGACGGCGCATCTTCATCCAGGTCTTCAATCCGCCGCGCCGGTTGATCATCGTCGGCGCCGTGCATATCGCACAACCGCTGATCCCCATGGCGCGCCTGACCGGTTACGACGTCACAGTCATCGACCCGCGCGGCGCCTGGGCCACGCCCGACCGGTTTCCCGACATCGAGATCGACAGCCGCTGGCCCGACGAAGCGCTCGAAGAACTCAAGCCCGACCTCCGAACGGCCGTCGTAGCCTTGACCCACGACCCGAAACTCGACGATCCGGCGCTAACCGTCGCGCTGCGCTCGAAAGCGTTCTATATCGGCGCGCTCGGCGGCAGGAAAACCGCCGGTAAACGAGCCGAGCGGCTTACCGAGGAAGGTTTCGGGCCGGACGATTTCGCGCGCATCCGCGGCCCGGTCGGTCTCGATATCGGCGCGGTGTCGCCGGCCGAGATCGCGGTTTCCATCGTCGGACAGATCACCGAAACCCTGCACCGGCCGGAGCGCGCGGCGGCATGAAGTTCGGCGATACGCCGGTCGACGAAGCCGCGGGCGCAATCCTCGCGCACAGCGTCCGGACCGGCGGCGTTTCCTTCAAGAAGGGCCGCGTCCTGACCGAAACCGATATCGAAGGCCTGCGCGGCGCCGGTATCGACTCGGTGGTCGCGGCAAGGCTCGAAGACGACGATGTCGGAGAAGACGCCGCCGCGGCGCGTATCGCCAAAGCCATCGCCGGAGACGATTTAGAGATTTCAGCCGCTTTCACCGGACGCGTAAACCTGTACGCGAAAACCGCGGGCCTGGTCGATTACGATCCCCTGCAGCTCGATCAGGTCAATATGGTCGATGAGTCGGCGACGGTGGCATTGCTGCCCCCTTTCGCTCCCGTCGTCCCGCGCCAGATGGTGGCGACCGTCAAGATCATTCCCTTCGCCGCGCCGGAAGTCGTCGTCGCGTCATGCGAGATGCTGGCGAAAGGCGGTGTAGCGCAGGACGGCCTGGTCCAGGTCGCACCCTATCGTCCGCGCACCGTCGGATTGGTGCAGACCAGCCTGCCGGGGACGAAGGCGTCGGTGCTCGACAAGACGACCCAGGTGCTGCGCGCGCGCGTCGAGGCGCTGGGCGGGGAGCTCAAGGCCGAGCGGCGCTGCGGCCACGCGACGGAAGCGATCCGGGCCGAAATGGAGGCCCTGCTTGCGGAGGGTTGCGAGATGGTGTTGATCGCCGGCGCGTCCGCGATCACCGACCGGCGCGACGTCATTCCCGCCGCCATCGAGTCGGCCGGCGGCACGGTCGATCATTTCGGCATGCCGGTCGATCCCGGAAATCTGATGTTACTGGGTTATGTCGGATCGACCCCGACGCTGGGGCTGCCCGGCTGCGCACGGTCCCCGAAATTGAACGGCGTCGACTGGATTTTGCAGCGCCTGTTCGCGGACATCCCAATCACCGGACAGGATGTCATGGCGATGGGCGCGGGCGGTCTGCTGAAGGAAATCCCCGCACGGCCCCTGCCCCGCGCCGAAGCGACGGCGACGACCGTGCCCAACGCACCGAGAATCGCCGCGATCATCCTGGCCGCCGGCCAATCCCGCCGCATGGGCACCGAGAACAAGCTGTTGGCCGATATCGACGGCAAACCGATGGTCGCGCGGGTCATCGATACCGTTGCCGCTTCCCGCGCAGCGCCGGTGGTTACGGTCGTCGGTCATGAGTCGGCGCGTGTTCGAGCGGCGCTTGCCGGATCGGATGTCACATTCGCCGAGAATCCGGACTTCGCGGAAGGGCTCAGCACATCGCTCGTCGCCGGCCTGGATGCCCTGCCCGGCGACGTGGACGGCGCGATCATCTGCCTCGGCGATATGCCGCGCGTCGACGCGCAAATCATCGACAGGCTGATCGCCGCCTTCGACCCTTTGGAGGGAAGGGCGATCTGCGTGCCGACATTCAACGGCAAGCAAGGCAACCCGATCCTGATGGCCAAGCGGTTTTTCAATGAGATGCGGGAGATCACAGGCGACCGCGGCGCACGCCATCTGATCGACGGCTATCAGGAGTTGACCTGCGAGGTCGAGATGGAAGGGGACGGTGTCCTCGTCGACGTCGACACGCCACAGATGCTGGCGGCCCTAAAACCCTGATCGATCCTTGAGGTGCTTTTCGAGGAAATCGACGACCAGCGGCGCCATCCCGTAATCCAGCAGATCGTTGTGCAATGCCTCCGGCAGGAAGTGCGCCTGCTTCGGCTCCGGCGCCTGCTCGAACAGCCGGCGGCCGAATTTCGGCGGGATCACCGTATCCTCCTCGCCGTGGATGACGAGTATCGGCACCGATACACGCCCGATACGCGACATCGAATCGAACCTGTCCCGCACCAGCCAGCGTGCCGGCACATACCAATAATGATGCTGCGCCATATCGGCCATGCTGCTGTAGGGTGCCTCCAGCACGAGCGCACCGACCGGATATTCTACGGCCATCTTGACGGCGACCCCGCTGCCCAGCGATTCGCCATAGAGCACGATCCGGTCATCCGGCACCCCTTCGCGCTTTAGGAACGCCATACCGGCCCGCGCATCGGCGAACAGGTCCGCCTCGCTCGGCTCGCCGCCCGTCCCGGCGTTGTAGCGATAGCTGAGCAGCAGCACGCCATATCCGGCGTCAAGATAAAGGCGCACCTTTTCCGCCCGCTCACCGATGTGCCCCGCATTGCCGTGCAGAACCATCAGGACCGGCGTTCTTGCATCGCGCGGTGCACGCCACCAGGCGAGCAGCTCCAGCCCGTCATCCGTCGGTATGCGCAACGCCGTCATCTCGGGAACGCCCGACGCGGCCGGATCGGGAACGGTCTGGTCGGGGTGATACAGCAGGGACCGCTGCACAATGTAGAGCAGCGCGATCACGAGCGCGTAGATGCCGAGCGCAGTGGCGAGATATTCCATATGTCCCCGGCCCGCCTGCATTTTCGCCTCACCCACCGGCAAAACACAGGTGTCTTATTGCGATAGTGCGATAGCACCGCTCCGATATTTCAGGCGGTGCTACCTATCGCAATTGGCCCGACGCCGCAACCAAAGGGCAAATCATCCGCACTCGGACGCTGCACGCCGGGACCGCGACGGCACTCGGGTTAATTTCGTGGTAAAGGGCGAGCCGGACTTTACGCCTATTGGCCGACAACTTTGTCCTTGAGGGACGCGAATATCGCGACGACTTCGTCCCGCTCCTTTGCGGGAACCTTGAAGTGATTGAGTGCGGCGATGAGATGTTCCGCGGTCCAGCCAAATTCAGCGTCGCTGATATTGCGGCGCGCATGCGCCTTCTCCATGGCTCGGCCG
>CAYLTU010000179.1:0-12264 GCA_964386465.1 uncultured Rhodospirillaceae bacterium | reverse complement strand
AGAGATAACAGGGAGTAAAGCTCATGGGACCACTCGATGGCGTCAAGGTCGTGGAATTCGCCGGCATCGGCCCCGGACCGTTCTGCTGCATGCTGTTGGCCGATATGGGGGCCGAGGTCGTCCGCGTCGACCGGGCCGTCAATGTCGGGAACGAGCCCCTGGAGCCCCGGTTCAACACCCTGCTGCGCGGCCGCAAAAATGTCGCCATCGATTTGAAGAACGCTGACGGCGTCGAGGCAGCACTGAAGCTGTGCGACCAGGCCGATATTCTGATCGAGGGCTTTCGCCCCGGCGTGATGGAGCGTCTGGGTCTCGGCCCCGATATCGTCTTTGCCCGCAACAAGAAGATCGTCTATGGCCGGATGACCGGCTGGGGCCAGGACGGACCGATCGCCCACACCGCCGGGCATGACATCAATTACATCGCCCTCACGGGCGCGCTCCACGCCATCGGCACCAAGGAGGGCGGCCCGGTGCCGCCGCTCAACCTGGTGGGCGATTTCGGCGGCGGCGCCCTATACATGGCGATGGGGGCCTTAGCCGCCTATATCGAGGCGCAAAAGTCAGGCGCGGGGCAAGTCGTCGATACCTCGATGGTCGAGGGGGCCGCCTCGCTGATGACCGCGAATTACGGCAGTCTGGCCTTGGGCGTCCACAAAGAGGAACGAGGCATCAACCGGATCGACGGCGGCTGCCATCACTACAATGTCTACGAAACGAGCGACGGCGAGCATGTCTCGATCGGCTCCAACGAGCCGCAGTTCTATGCGCTCTTGTTGGAGACCGTGGGCCTCGGCGATGCCGATTTGCCGGCGCAAACCGATCGCGACAATTGGCCGATGATGAAGGAGAAGCTGGCCGGGCTCTTCAAGACCAAGACCCGCGCCGAGTGGACCGAAATCATGGAGCAGAAGGACATTTGCTTCGCCCCGGTGCTGCGCATGAGCGAGGCCATCGAGCATCACCACAACGTCCATCGCGGCAGCTTCGTCGACCTCGACGGCGTCCCCCAACCGGGCCCGGCGCCCAAATTCGTCCGCACCCCGACTGAAATTTCGAGAGGCTCGGCCCGCGCGGGCGAACACACCGAGGAGGCATTGGCCGATTGGGGCTTCGACGGTGAGGAAATCGCGGCGTTAGCGGCGGCGGGCGCGGTGCGGCAACGCTAAACCGTATTCGGTGCCTCCGGCGCCTATGCGCGCTGAATTCCATGTGAGAAGAAGCTGATGAGAAGATCGGCGATCTCTTCGCCGCTGCGCTCGCCGCTCGGGGAATACCAACTCGGCACCCAGCTTACCGCCCCCATGATCGCAAAGATGGCAAATTTCGGTTCGCAGGGCAGGATGCTGCCGTCGCTGATTCCTTCTTCGACAAATCCGCGCATCTTTTTCTCGAATTCGTCCCTGTAGCGGATGACATAGTCCCTTTCGTCCGGCCTGAGCGCCGACACATCAACAAGTATCGAGAAAAATTTTAATTCAGACGTCAAGCCGACAATGTAATTGCGAATTGTAAGAATTAATTTTTCATAACCGTTTTCGCCCTCTTTCTCGGAATTCTCAATTGCCTCGCTGGCGATACCGATTGACACTTTATGACATTCGAACAGGATTTCGTTTTTATCCTTAAAGTAATAATAGATAGCCGCTTTAGTGATGCCGATGTTCTTGGCAACCTCATCAAGCGTGGTGCTGTGAAATCCGTTTAGACCGAAGGCCGTACAGGCTTCTCTGATCAGGATTTTTCGCTTCTCTTGTTTTCGCTGCTCGGTTGTTGCGACCTGGTTATTCCATCTGCTCATGTTTTTGTCCCATTGAAGCGGTCTTGTTCGGTCGGACCGGCCCCTCGCCGCGGCAATAATCATCGGCCATTTACCGGCGGTCGGGTTCTACCGCCCCTTGAAGACGGGCTTACGCTTTTCGGCGAAGGCCGCGAGACCTTCACGCATGTCATAGGTACCGATATGGGCCGCCGACGCGGTGCGTTCGGCCGCCAATCCTCCCGACCGATCGCTCTGTGCCGCGATATCGATCAGTTCCTTCATCCGCTTCAAACCAATGGGGCTGCGCTCCGATAGGGTCCGCGCAAGCGCCTCCGCCTCAACCGCGATCTTCTCATCCGCACACACCTTGGCGACGATTCCCATCTCCCGCATATCGTCCGCGGCAAAGAACTCTCCCGTATAGGCGATGTATTTGGCTCGGCCGGCGCCGACTTTCCTGGTCAGGCGATAGGCCCCGCCGCTACCCGGCAAGAATCCATATATTGAATGGCCATCGCCAAGGCGGGCGGATTTCGCGGCGAGGACCACGTCGCAACACAACATCAGTTCGAATCCGCCGGCGAGGCAATAGCCCTCGACCACGGCGATGGTCGGGAGCGGCAAATCCTCGATCCGGTTCATCGTGTCTTGAACGAAGGGAAGGAATTCGGCCTCAAAGCGCCACGGCGTTTCTTCGATCAGGCCGGCGACATAGTCCAGATCGGCGCCGGCGGAAAAATTTCCCTCGGACCCCCGAACGACAACGACTCGACAATCCGACTCTTCGATTTGATCCAACGCCCGCCCGATATCGGTCAGCATTTGCTGACTTATGGAATTTCTTTTCTCTGGTCGACTGAGCGTAATCGTGGCGACGAAGCCGTCGATCGACAGCGTTGCATGATCCGAGCGAACGGGTTCCGGATTGCCGACCATAGGAAAACGCCTCTCTTTTGTTTCTTTGCCAGTGGATAGGTAATACGGAGCCAACCGCCGCGACCGGCAATGTTGACTCTAAAATCAATTAATCTAACTTCAAGGTCAGTATCTTTGGCTGGGGAATTCCGTCAAGTGCAAAATGGCCGTTTCTCTTCCGGCGGGACAATCTCTCCTTTGGCGGGGTCCGTTCTGAACGACTTGGTAGAGGACTTCACGGTGGGCGCCACGGAGGTTGCCGCTGGGGGAAAGATTCGCACAATCATTCTGTTCTTTCCGGTCAATTTTGTCCTTTTAATTTTCTTGGTTTCCTTTCCGCGGACAGCCCCGTGGTTGCCGAGTTTGATGTAAGCTAACAGTACCATTCGAGACTGAGTGGAATTTGGAAGGGAGGCGCGAATTGTCTGATATCAAAGTCGAGCAGGTCGGTTATGTGTTCGTTATTTCGATCAATCGCCCGGAAAAGAAAAACGCCTTCACGCTGCACGTACTTGAAGAAATCGTCGAATTGCTAAAAGCACTGCGCAAGGACAAAGCCTGCCGCGTCGTCGTTCTGACCGGGCAAGGGGACGCATTCTGCTCGGGTGTCGATCTTTCGGTTGTCACCCAGATGAAAGCCGAAAACGCGAGCGCGCCTCATGATTGGAAGGCGCTGCTGATGGACCACGTCCATGAGATCGCACTGACGCTCGACGATTTCGACAAGCCCGTGATTGCCGCGGTCAACGGCCCGGCCATCGGTGCCGGGATGGACCTGGCGCTAATGTGCGATATGCGCTTTCTCGGGGCATCCTCGACGCTTTGCGAGGCCTATATCAATCTCGGCGTGGTTCCCGGCGATGGCGGGTGTTTTTATCTTCCGCGGCTCGTCGGACCGGCGAAGGCGCTCGAATTGCTGTTGAGCGGTCGAGTCGTGGGCGCAAACGAGGCACGCGAGCTCGGCCTCGCGAACCAGGTTTTCCCGGACGACGAGTTACTGGAGCAAACCTTGGAATTCGCTCATGGCCTTGCCGAAAAATCGCCGGTGGCGCTCAGAATGATCAAACGCGCCACCTATCAGTCGCTGCGCTGCGATCTGCGGACCAGCCTTGATCTGATTTCATCGCATATGGGCGTGGTGCAAAGCCTCTCCGATACGCGCGAAGCCGGGCGAGCGAGGGCGGAAGGCGATACGCCGCGCTTCGAGGAACGCTAGAACAAAGGAAACGCACATGACTGGTCCATTGCAGGGCATCAAGGTCCTTGATTTGACGACCGTTTTTCTTGGCCCTTACTGCACGCAGATCCTCGGCGACATGGGAGCGGACGTCATCAAGGTGGAGCCGCCCGCGGGCGACACCACGCGCTATCTTGGACCGGGACGATCGCGCGGGATGAGCGGGGTGTTTCTCAACATCAACCGCAACAAGCGAAGCTGCGTGATCGACCTCAAATCCCCGCAAGCGCTGCACGTTCTCGAGCAAATGGTTCAGGGGTGCGACGTTCTGGTCCACAACATGCGACCGGCGGCCGCCGAGCGCCTTGGCATGACCTATGACTGGGCCCGGTCATGCAATCAAAGCATCGTCTATTGCGGTGCTTTCGGTTATGGGGAGCGCGGTCGCTATGCCGGGCGTCCGGCATTCGACGATTCCATACAGGCTATTTCGGGTATCGCCGGCTATCAGGGAATTCTGTCCGGCACGCCCGCCTATTGCGGCACCGCCGTCGCCGACAAGGTAACCGGAATGACGGCGGCCAACGCCATCACGGCGGCGCTGTTTCATCGCGAGCGGAGCGGGCGGGGCCAGTTGGTCGAAGTGCCCATGTTCGAGACGATGGTCTCGTTTGTGTTGGCCGAGCATATATACGGTGCCGCGTTCGAGCCGCCGTTGAGCGCGCCGATCTATCCGCGGGTCGTCTCCAAGAACCGACGCCCCTATCCGACCAAGGACGGATATTTGGCCGTCGTCCCCTACAACGACAAACAATGGCAACGCTTTTTCGCGCTGATCGAGCGACCCGAGTTGCAACAAGATCCGCGCTTTGCCGATATGGCGAGCCGATCAGCCCACACCGATGAAATATACGAGATCTTGGCGGACGAACTGGCCGGCAAAACGAATGCCGAGTGGATAGAGGTGCTGAGCGCCAACGAGATTCCGAATACCGAGGTTCGTGATCCCCATGATTTGTTCGACGATCCTCATTTGGCCGATGTCGGTTTCTTCAAGCAATTCGAGCATAGCAGCGAAGGCCGAATCCGGTTGACGTCGCCGCCTTGCGAGTTTTCCGAGACAAAAACGACGATCGAGCGAATGGCGCCGCGACTGGGCGAGCACACAGGGGCGATCCTGAACGAATTCGGCTTCTCCGAGGCCGAGATCGTCGACTTGCACGACGCCCGTGTCGTGGCGATGCCGCCGGCGCAAGCCACAGGCCCGGCGTGATAGCGGCGCCACCGATCGCAATTCCCGTCAATATTAATTCGAAGTGGTATTACGCGTTCTTGTAGAGGCTCCGCGAGATGACTTCTCGCTGAATATCGCTGGTGCCTTCGCCCACCGACATCAGGATGCCGTCGCGCCAATAGCGGTTTGCATCGCTGGCCAGCGCATATCCGAGCCCGCCATGCAGGAGCATCGCGGTGCGCGTTACATTGGCGGCCATTTCCGAACAAAACAGTTTCACCATGCCGGCTTCCACATCACATCGACCGCCTTGCTGCATGGTCTGGGCGACGGTATGGGCCAGCGCGCGGGCCGCCGTCAGTTCCGTTGCCATGTCGGCGATCTTGAACTTGACCGCCTGAAACTCGGCGATCATTTGACCGAATTGCTCGCGCTCTCGGGTGTATTCGAACGCCGTGTCGTAGGCGGCCTGGGCAATGCCCAAACAGCGAAAGCCGATCAGCACCCGGGTGCGCTCGTAACCGCTCATCATCTGGTAGAAGCCTTGGCCTTCCTCACCGCCCACGAGGTTCTCGGCCGGCACCTCCAACTGGTCAAAGGTCAGGCTGAAGGAATGCATGCCGTGAAAGCCAACCGTCTCGATATGGCTGCCGACGATGGCTGGCGGCTGGAACGCGGCGCCGGGCTTTTTCTCGATCACCAGCAGGCTGATACCGCGATGCTTGTGGGCGTCGCTGGTACGCACATAGGCAAAGATCAGATCGGCGCGATCGGCGAATGTCGTGAACTGCTTGGCGCCGTTGACGAAATAGCGATCCCCCCGCCGCTTAGCCGCCGTCTTGATGTTGGCGGCATCCGATCCGGCTTCGGGCTCGGTTCCCGAGGTGCAGCTTTGTAATTCGCCGCTCGCCATCTTCGGAAGCCAACGCTGTTTTTGCTCCTCCGTGCCGGACGATTGCAGAACGTGGCCGCACAACAGGTTGCGTTGGATCACGCTGCCCATGCCAAGATTGGCTCGGCACAATTCCTCCGTGACCAGCCCGATCGACAATAAATCGAGACCGAGACCGCCATATTCGCTGTCGATGCCCATCCCAAAGAAGCCGTTCTCCCCCATTTTCTGAAGGACGTCTTCCGGGATCACACCGTCGGTCAAGTCGATTTCACGGGCGATCGGTACAAGTTCCTTCATGGCGAAATTACGCACCATGTCTTGGACCGCGGCTTGGTCGTCCGTTAGATTCCAGTCCATTTTCATCGGTTCGGCCCTGATCTTGGTCACACGATAGGAGAGGTAATGAGCGTACCGCGCCGCGGTTCCATTAGCGGGCGGTGAGGCGAGTGGCCGCGTCGAGGCGGATGGTTTCACCGTTGATATAGGCGTTTTCGACCAGGAAGCGGCAGCAATGAGCGAATTCTTCTGGTCGCCCCAACCGTTTAGGTCCCTCGATCCTTTCGGTGAGGGCGGCAACCACCTTCTCGCCCAGCGAGATGGCCATCGGCGTGGCAAAAAGTCCGGGCGCAATCGCATTCACGCGGATGCCATGGCGAGCCAATTCCCGCGCGCCCGGCAGGTTCAATCCGATCACACCGTTTTTCGACGCCGCATAGGCCGACTGCCCAATCTGGCCTTCGAAGGCGGCACCGGAGGATGTGTTGATGATAACGCCGCGTTCCTCGCCGTCTTCCGGGGCGTTCCGCGACATCAAGGCCGCGCATTTGCTCATGACATTGTAACTGCCGATCAGATTAACGCGAATGACCCGCTCAAAATTCTCCATGGGCTGCGCATTGCCCTCTCTATCGAGAATTTTGCAGGGATCGGGCAAACCGGCGCAATTAATACAGACATGAACCGCATCATGGCGCGACATGACGAGATCAAGCGCCGCGGACACGCCCGCCCCATCTGCGACATCCACCCGACAGAACATCGCGCTTTCCGGGCCGATCTCGGCAGCAATCCGTTCGCCTCTGTCCTGATCGAGATCGAATATGGCGACTTGTGCGTCGGCCGAACCAAATACCCGCGCGGTCGCCTCGCCAAGGCCTGACGCACCGCCGGTGACCACCACAACCTTATCTCTCAATTCCATTCCGCGGCCTCACTTTCATCGTCCTATGACGGGTACGTTCCTCCAACCCCGACGACGGCGAAACGGCGGTCAATCCGCGCATCAAGCGGCAAGAATCGTAACCACCGCAACCGCTTCCTCGACGCCGTAAAGACCGCCGCCGTTTTCCGACAGCGCAATGCGCGCCTTTTCGACTTGGCGGGGACCGGCTTCGCCGCGAAGTTGGGTCACCAACTCATAGATCTGTCCGAGCCCGGTCGCGGCGATGGGATGCCCCTTGGATTCAAGCCCGCCGGAGGTGTTAACGGGAATCCGCCCGCCGATCGTGGTATCGCCACGTTCGGCCGCCGGGCCGCCGTCACCGAAATCGAAGAAACCGAGATTCTCGCTCTGGATGATCTCGCCCATGGCGGTTGCGTCATGGACTTCGGCGAGCGAAATGTCCTCGGGTCCGATGCCGGCCGTCTCGTAGGCCTTTTGCCCGGCGCGCACCGTTAGATGCCGCCTGTAATCCTCCGGGTCGCGCTCGACCCCCGTTTGGAGCACGCTCGCCAGGACTTGGACGGCTCGTTTCCTCGAAATGCCAAGCCTCTTCAAAGCGGCCTCGGAGCACACGATGGCCGCCGCACCGCCGTCGCTGATCGGCGCGCACATCGGTATCGTCAGCGGATAGCTGATCGGCGGCGCCGACAACACGTCCTCGACGGAAAACGTGTGCCGGTATTGGGCTTTCTCGTTCGTTACCGAATGACCATGGTTCTTCGCCGAGACGGCTGCGATTTGCCTTTGGGTTGTCCCGAATTCACGCATGTGAAACCGACAGAATGCGGCGTAGACATCCATGAATACGCTGTAGGGCCTGTCCGAGGTCGTGTTCGGCGGCGGTTCGATGCCATGCCCCAGCGCCAACAGCTCGCGCTTGTTTTCCTCGACGGACGTGATGTCCCAACCGCTGTCGAAGATTCCAAACATCTTGGACTTGTCCGGGTGGAACAGCTTTTCGGCCGACGCGGCCAAAACGATGTCGCCATTTCCCGACGCCAAGTGCTGGACGGCCAAGTTCAGAGCGGTCGTCCCGGACGCGCAGGCGTTTTCGACATTAATGATCGGAATTCCGCCAAACCCCATGGCGCGCAAGGCAATCTGCCCGGGCACGAAAACCTGCCCTTCCATGTAGCCTTGGGCCGTGTTCGCGAAATAGGCCGCCTCAATATCCCGCTTGGCAATACCGGCATCTTGCACCGCGCCATCAACCGCGCTTCGCGTTAGATCCTTCACCGACATATTTGGCATCTTGCCAAATTCTGTCATGCCGACACCGATAATATAGATATTCATTGCGGGGCCACACCAAAATGATCGAACTAAATATTTCGCAAGTCAGAATTTTTTCAACCCTAACTGCCGACAAAGGAAATAAGCATGATCGGTTTCATATTTCATGGATGTACGACGGGAACGCCACACCGTCAATCGAAGGAATCATTATCGAGATTAGGTCAATATTTAACTTGAAAGTCAATAATATTATCCAAAAAGTCAACATTGAAACCTGCGTGGTGTAATATCCACCATTCGCCGAGAGACCGTGAATGGAGATTATCGTTTTTTCCTTGAGGGCACTGACCTTAGAGGCGCTAACCGAGCCTATTTCTTCATCTCGATCCGGTAGGCGGTTACCTTGCGCCCCTTAGGTCCAACAACCTTGGTCTTAATGACCTCGTGGCTCGCTTCCATAGTTAGATTGGATTTTGCTTGCGAAGCGCAGTACCTACGGTCAAACAGAGCCGAACCGCTTCCTAACCCAACCCGACGCAAAACAGAATGGAACAGCATTCGAACCGCGCCCACTTGCTGATGGTAGTGGCGACCGTTTTGGTGGCGACGTCGTTTCCCGTCGGTGCGGCGATCACGCACGGGCTGGACAGCCTGGTGCTCACCTTGTTGCGTTTTGTGCTGGCGGCGGCTCTGTTCGCTCCCATAGTCGCATGGCGCTATGGCCTGTCCATTCCCAGTTTGAAGGACCTGGCGCGCTATGGGGCCGTCAGCGCATGCCTTGTCGCGTTCTTCTGGGGCATGTTTGCGGCATTGCGTTATACCTCCGCATTGAATACGGCGACGATCTTCACCCTGACCCCAGTCGTTGCCGCCGCCGCGTCCGCGGTGTTGCTGAAGGAACGACTGAGCCGCGCGGCCCGGCTTGCCCTGCCGGTTGGCATGGTTGGGGCTATCTGGGTAATTTTTCGTGGCGACGTCTCGGCGCTTTTTTCGCTGAGGCTGGGCCAGGGCGACTGGATATTCCTGGCCGCGACCGTTGCCATGGGATTCTACGCCCCGCTGCTCAAATTCCTCCACCGGGGAGAGCCGATGGCGCAAATGACATTTTGGACGCTGGTAACCGGCGCGGGCTGGCTGTTCCTATTGTCAATCGGACGCCTGCCCGACATCGATTGGTCATCGACGCCGGCGACGGTCTACGCCGGCATCGTTTATCTGGCTGTGTTTACCACGCTGATTACATTTTTCGCCTTCCAATGGAGCACCACGGTAATCGGTCCGACAAAAGTGATGTCCTACACTTTTCTCAATCCGGTGCTGGTTCTCGCTATTGAACTAGCGGTTGGGCAGCCGTCGCCGCCAATCGCGACCTATCCGGGGCTTGTGCTTGTTGTCGGGGCCACATTTATCCTGCAGCGATCCACGGCAAGAAGCGGATGAACGGCTTTGGTGGGTGCAGAGCGCGCGACGTAATCACCGATTTCGCCATATATTAATTACCGACGCCGATTATTTTGGTTGCCATATGGTTGCCAGAACCTATTGGAACGTAATTGCGCATAAAACAAAACTCGACATATCGCGTTGATATAGCGGGATTTTTTTTGGTTGCGGGGCACGCTACCAGCGTTACTTGCACCTCGATTACGCGGCCTTTTGAATTTCGCGGCGCGCATTTCAAGCATTCTATTGCCGATGTCCGCTTTCGCCCGTTTTGCGTCCGCTTTCACCAGCTTCAGACGTAACCGCGGGGTACCGATATAGTCCGAACGTGACCCACAGCTGCCGTGATACAAGGGGTGGCGTATCCGGATCGGCGAAAAGAAACGATCGACGAGACGGCAGAGCGTCTCCCAGTTGACGTATGCGCGTCAGCAGCGGCGACGGAGGGTCCGCCACCAGAGGTCGCGAACGCGGGAGTAGACTAGGTTATGCTACGGGCGTTCAACCGGACGGCATAGTAGTTCAGGTGAGGCGCATGCCCTAAATGATACCGGCCTGCGCCATCGCTCGTGCGAACGCGGCGCGTGAGACGGTTTCGCCGCCGCACGGATCAGCGGCTTCGGTCTCTTCAATCGTATCAATCCATGCCTGGCGCTGCGTGGCGTCGATCGGCACGGCTTTTCCGAACGCTAGACTGTCGCCGCGAGCGCCGTATCCGCCAGCCATCACAAGTCGCTGAATCACCGAAAAGTCGGGATCGGAGACGGGGACATCGATCGTCCAGGCCAGTGGGACACCATCATCCAGCAAAATGCGCTGAACTTCATGCACCAATGCCATGTCCTTCAGGATCGCATGCGGCTTGCTGCCCGTTTCCAGCGCCAGGCCGACCAGGGTTCCAGCCGCTTCGCCGATGTTCCACTCGATTGGATGCAGCCGATAGCACCCGTTGGTGATGTGCGTTGTGCCGATGTTCTTGTTGGCAGCAATCAGATTTTCCAAGCGCACGGGGATGAGTGCGCCCAGGGGTATTTGGAACGGCTTTGTTCGTGTGCTGATGCCAATATCGCCCTCGCCCGCCTGATGGATATCGATGGGGTACCAGCCAATACCCACCGAGTCCTCGAAATGGCGTGCGTACGGCCCCGGCTGAAAGTTCTCGGCCACGTCCTGCTGCACGATCCTGCCACGCGCTAGGATGCGCCGGCACTCGCGAATGTACGGATATTTGCTGAGACCATCTGTGCTTCCCATGACGTCGGGGCGCGGCATTAGCGCTGGAAAGCCCTCGTTCCCGGACGGATCGGGAACTTCTGTTTGCAGCCAATGAATGAACCCCAAGCTGACCCGCTTCGCATCCTGCAGGGCCCAAGCCAAATTTTCCGGGCTCTGTTCCACCAAAGGTTTGTCCCGGTAGTCGATTCCCGGCCAGTTGAACATTGTTATGTCGTTCGCGTAATGGCCTGGAAACTGCGATGCATCGATCAGACGGCGATACAGCCAGAGACCGCCTTTCGTGCCTTCCATCGTGTCGAATACCGCGTAATGCAGCCAGCCGGACTCCTCGCCATATATCTCACCTCCATGTACCTTGATGCGCAGCGCGTAGGGCTGGCTGTCCCGGTAGTGCTCGTAGCCAGTCGGTTTCGCGATGACGTGTCGTTCGCCGTCGGGCCGTTGCTCCATCGCGAAGGTGTATGTGCAACTTTGCACGCAGTGCGGATGCGGAGTTTTCGGTTGTGCGCTCGGCTCACCCGTTTCAGCGACGGTCTCCGCCCCGACGACGTATTCTGCGCCCGACAGCGGCAGCAGATCGCCGAGTTCTGTTGCGTCGATCAGATAGGAGAAGCGGAATTCGAGCGCCGTGCGGTCATCGAGATTGACGGCGCGGAGGCCTCGGACGTGGTCGCCTTCGCTTTCAACGGCGACTGCCTTGCTGCGCAGGTATACCCGAAGTTTTCCGTCGTCAACGAATGGCCGCAACATCGCCTCGATGGCGCGTACGGCCACGACGGGCTCGAAGGCGATCCGGCTAACCCAACAGCGGCCAGGATTGAGCAGTTCACCGGCGCTGCTGTCGGGAAGCAGTGGCCGGTAGTGGTTCCGAATCATCTCGCAGAGGCGGTAGTAGCTTCTGGTCCCGCCGAACGTTTCGATATGC
The DNA here is from genome assembly GCA_964386465.1 of uncultured Rhodospirillaceae bacterium. GTDB lineage: Bacteria > Pseudomonadota > Alphaproteobacteria > UBA8366. The sequence continues at coordinate 219 of CAYLTU010000179.1, read as the reverse complement.
AGGTGCTCATCCAACGCCGAGACGCCCTGCGAGGTCGCCTGCCCGCCGAGCCAGTCCGTCTCTTCCAGCAGACATACCGTTTGGCCGCGTCGGGTTGCCGCAAGAGCGGCAGCGACGCCGCCCAAGCCGCCGCCCGCGACAAGCACGTCGCACTCGATCATTTTCGCCGGCGCCGCGTGATCCACCTGTTGCACCGCTTGCAAGGGGTCTCCCTCGCTC
>CAYLTU010000178.1:0-12268 GCA_964386465.1 uncultured Rhodospirillaceae bacterium | reverse complement strand
AGGCCCACCATGAACTAACATTCAAACCGGACCACACAATGGGGGCTGGTCACTGGATTAAGCGTTCTTAGCCATCTCACCGTGGCGTTTGCAGACAGCCTCGGCCAGTTGGACTTCATAGATGGTCTTGTTCCAGAGTCCTGGATCAGAAGTTCGTCCTATTTGTGGATTTCTGAGTTTCGCACGCAGAAGCGTGAGCGGGTTCTTGGCGCCTGGTAGATCGCCGCCCGCCAAGCACCTCGAAAGGTCCAAAATAGCGACTGGTACAAACCATGGGGGCAGGTCACCAGTGCCATGCCAAAAGTCTTGATTCGCGTCGAGAAAGAGTCCATTGACTGGCCGCCATGTTGTTTCATTCGTCTGAATTCTTGATTGGATTTCTTCCAGTCACGGTTCTTGTTTTCTTCGTGATAACGCGGCAGTGGGGAGACCGAGCGGGAATTGGCTGGCTGGTCGCCGCGTCGCTGGTGTTTTACGCGTGGGGCACGGCCGCACACCTTGCGCTCATCGTGAGTTCGGTGTTGCTCAACTATCTTTTGGGGATCGAGATTCGCAAGCGGCGACGCGTCGGTCCGACCAGGTCGGCAAGGGCCATCACCGCAATCGGGATTTGCCTAAACCTCGCGATGCTGGGCTATTTTAAGTATTTCAACTTTTTTGCGGAAAATATTTCCGCCTTTATTGGAGAAGATTACGTCTTCACCGAGATCATCCTACCACTCGCCATTTCATTTTTCACACTTCAACAAATTGCCTATCTGGTCGATACCTATAGCGGCATCGCCGACGAACACAGCTTTCTTCATTATGCCCTGTTCGTGACTTTTTTCCCCCAGCTTATCGCTGGACCGATCGTCCACCATGGCGAAATTCTGCCGCAGTTTCGCCGCGTCGAAGCGTTTCGATTCTCCAGCGAGGCGTTCTCCGCCGGACTGACGATCTTTCTGCTTGGGGTATTCAAGAAAGTGGTCCTCGCCGATTCGCTCGGCGCCTATGCCACGCCGACCTTCTCAGCGGTGGCGCTCGGCGCGACGCCCGATTTCTACAGCGCCTGGTCGGCGACGCTCGCGTTCAGCTTCGAGATCTATTTCGACTTCTCGGCCTATTCCGACATGGCCATCGGGCTCGCGCGGATGTTCTCGATCCGCCTTCCAATGAATTTCGATTCGCCCTATCGCGCCACCAACATCATCGATTTCTGGCGCCGTTGGCACATCACCCTATCGCGCTTCCTGCGCGACTACGTTTACATCCCGTTAGGCGGCAACCGAAGAGGCCCGGTGAGACGCTTCGCAAATCTGTCGGCGACGATGCTGATCGGAGGGCTGTGGCACGGCGCCGCATGGATGTTCGTCATTTGGGGCGGCCTGCATGGTCTCTACCTGATCGTCAATCACGCTTGGCGGCACGTGTGGCGAGGCCGGGGAGATCGCGATCGACCGCCGGGGTTGGTCGACCGAGTCATGGGCGGGGGCCTGACATTCGTCGCGGTTACCGTGGCCTGGGTTTTCTTTCGCTCGGCGGATGTGGCGAGCGCCATTCGGATGCTGGAAGGCATGCTCGGTTTCAACGGTGCGCCGTTGCCGGCGCAGCTCGTGGAACTGCTTCCGTTCCTGCACTGGATCGCGATGCCGCAAACGGTCATCCCCTTGCTCGGCGGCGGAACGGTCATTGGTTTCGCCGTGTTGTGCGGATTGCTGGCATTGAGCTTCATCGTCGTGTTCTGCGCCCCGAACCTTCACAGGATGTCCCAGACGGCGCGGCTCGTACTGCTGATTCCGACCGTCGGGTTCGTGTTACACAAGGTCGGTTTCGGCTCCGGCGCCTCCGAATTCATCTATTTCCGGTTCTAGGCGATGCGTCAAATTCTTGCCGTGCTGTCCGCCGCCGCCGTGTCGTTGGTCCTCTATGTCGGCGTGTTCGGATTCGTGATCAAGAAGCCGTTGACGATCGGCTTCATGTACGACGCGCTGACCATCAAACAGAGCTATGCCGCACGGGCCGAGGGGCCGAAGGTGGTGGTCGTATCGGGCAGCGCCGGGTTGTTCAGCGTCAGTTGCGCGGTCATGGAGCACACCTTGGCGCGACCGTGCGTCAACGGCGCGATCACCGCCGAGCTCGGCCTGGAGTATATTCTGGAAATCGCCCGTCGTCTGTTGCAACCGGGTGATACCGTCGTCATGCCGCTCGAATACAACCTCTATCGCGGATCGGCGGAGGTTTTCCGGCGCCAGGACGCGCATCCGTTTCGGGTGACGTATGACCGGCAAAGCCTGTGGGACAAACCACGCGAAACCGTGATCCGGGCATTCCTGCAGTTCGATCTGCGCTATCTGATCGGAGCGGTGGTGGAAAATGTGCTGGCCGCTTCCGGCGTTTCCCGGCGTTTCAACCGTGACACCCTGACGCCGAACGGCGACATGCGGGATCATACGGCCGAAAAGGGCAACGCTTTTCGCGATGTCATCGACCGCGATGCCTTCTGGTTACCGCGCGCTGATGAATTTCGCATAGTGGACGAAGCGCGCAAGGCGATCACCGACTTCAATGTCTGGGCCCAAGGTCAGGCGATACGCGTGTTCGGCACCTTGCCAACGACGTTCGACGATCGGCCCGTCGAAACCGATCTCATGGAGCGCATCGCCGCTCTCTTCCGCGACGGCGGACAGCGGTTTCTGGCACTGGCAAACCGCGGCCAGTACCCCCGATCCTGCTTCTATGATACGCAGTATCATCTGAACGAGACCTGTCAAGGAACGCATTCGCGTCTCCTGGCAGAGGCGCTGATTCCGCTCCTGTAACTCGTTTCACGGTCGGCCGGTCTTCCGAACGTCCATCGACGCCGTGACTTGGGCGCCGCCCTCTCGATCATCGCAAACGACTGTTGACGTTCACGCCATGAACGCGGTAGTGTTCGCGCCGTGAACACGAGGGTTGGCGGGGCTGGGGGCGAGACTTCTTGGATCAGCGACAATCGACCACGGCGACCGATGACGCCGCCGAGATCACGCTCGGATTGCTGACCGCGGTCGAGGACAACAGCCGTCTGACGCAGCGCACGGCGGCGGATGATCTCGGCATCGCGCTCGGGCTCGTCAACGCCTATCTGAAACGCTGCATCCGCAAGGGCTACGTCAAGGTTACCCAGGCGCCGGCCAACCGCTATGCCTACTATCTGACGCCGACCGGATTCGCCGAAAAGAGCCGGTTGACCACCGAGTACCTGACGACGTCGTTGAACTTCTTCCGCGGCGCGCGCCAGCAGTGCTCCGAGGTGTTCGGCGAGTGCGCCCGGCACGGCTGGCGGCGCGTCCTGCTTGCTGGTAGCGGCGACCTCACCGAGATTGCCATGCTGTGCGTCGACGACACCGTGATCGATCTGGTCGGGATCCTGGGAACGGCCTCTCAAGGCCGCACATTCAACGGATTGCCGGTGACCAGCGACCTCGACAACGCGCCGGCGTTCGACGCCATCGTGATCACCGATTTCGAATCGGCTCAAGCGCTGTTCGACGAGCTCGTCGCCGGGGTGCCGTCCGAGCGCGTGCTCGCGCCCCGGCTGCTGAACATATCCCGCGTCCGCCCCGAACTGGCCGAGTGAGGGCAGGACGATGATGAACAGGTGGTACGTCGCCCAGACGATTCCCCACGCCGAGGAAAAGGCGTCTTATCACCTGCGGCGCCAGGATTTTCGCGTCTACCTGCCTTACTATCGCAAGCGGCGCCGGCACGCCCGCCGCACCGACTGGGTCAACCGGGCGCTGTTCCCGTCCTACCTGTTCATCAAGATGGACCCCGAGTGGACGCAGTGGCGCTGCATCAACTCGACCGTGGGCATCCGTCGCCTGGTAAGCCAGGGAGAGCGGCCCGCTCCTGTGCCGCGAGGGGTGGTCGAACAGATCATCGCGCGCGAGGACGAGGCGGGTCTGGTTCGAATGGACCGGCTGCGTCCGTTTCGAGCGGGCGAACCGCTGCAGATCGCGACGGGCGCCTTCCGCGACCGGGTCGGCCTGTTCGAATGTTTGAGCGACGACGACCGCGTCACCGTGCTGCTCGATCTGCTCGGGCGGGAGGTCAGGGTGCGCGTTCCGTTGGCCAACGTCGAGGCCCACGCCTGACGGCTCGCCGGTGTCGGTGGTGATGATTGGGGGCCGGGGTGAACGCGTTCACCCGGACTGCGGTAGCGTGGAAAACTCCCTTTACCTAGAACGCGAAGAGCGATCGGTCGATCGCCGACCCCGGCAACCAAAGCAGGCGCCCGCTGAACCTTTCCGGCGGCCGCTTGCACCGAACTTCAAACAAGATCGCAACCATAAAATTCCATGACCAAAGAAATTCTTTGCACCTTGGGTCCCGCATCGATGGATGCCCAGGTCATCCGCCGACTGGAGGAACTGGGCGCGACACTGTTTCGAATCAACCTGTCACACACCACATTGTCCGCGTTGCCCGAGGCCATCCGGTTCATTCAAGATTGCTCCGATGTCCCGGTCTGCATCGACAGCGAGGGAGCGCAAATTCGTACCGGCGAATTCGTTCATGGCCAGGTCGAGATGCGCGAGAACACGATTGTCCGCGCATATTTTCGCAGAGTCCCGGGCGATCCATTCAATTTCAACCTGTATCCGAGAAATATCGCGGGCGAATTGAAGTTCGGCGATTTCATCAGCATCGATTTTGATTCGGTTCTGGTTCAGGTCATCGACTTCGAGAACTCGAACGGAAACCGCTGTGTCGTGATGCGCGTGCTCAATGGCGGTATCGTGGGCAGCAACAAGGCGGTCACCGTCGACCGCGATATGGCGATGCCCGCCCTGACCGAAAAGGACGCCGCGGCGATCCCGATCGCCCTGTCGATGGGCGTGCGCCATTTCGCTTTGTCATTCGCCAACCGGTCGTCGGACGTCGAGGCGATTCGGAAGATCACAAGCGAAGACTCAGTCATCATTTCGAAGATCGAATGTCTGAAGGGGCTGCGCAACCTCGATTCCATCGCCGCGGTCTCCGACGCATTGCTGATCGACCGGGGTGATTTATCGCGCCAAGTGGCGATCGAGAAAATTCCGAGATTGCAAAAGAAAATTATTGGACAGGCGCGGGCGCTGGACAAGAAGGTCTACGTTGCGACGAATTTGCTCGAATCGATGGTGACCGCCTCGGTGCCGACGCGCGCCGAGGTCAACGACATCTATAATACGCTCGCCGATGGGGCCGATGGATTGGTGCTGGCAGCGGAAACCGCGATCGGGGCCTATCCGGTTCGTTGCGCGACGATGGTCGTCAAGTTGATCCAGGAATTCGAAAACGGGTCAAATCAAGCGGCGGATCACGGCGAGCCCATCTCGATGTTGCGCGCGCCGCATGGCGGAAAACTGGTTTTTCGCATGGCCGGGCCGGATGAACAGGCCAGTGCCGATCAGCTGCCCAAATTGCAAGTGTCCGACACAACGCTCCTGGATTGCGAGCAGATTGCGCTCGGAACCTATTCTCCGTTGTGCGGGTTCATGGATCGCGACACCCTTTCGTCGGTGCTCGAGACCAACCGATTGCCCGATGGAACCGTCTGGACCTTGCCGATAATCCTGCAGATCAACAATGGGGACCGTGCACTTCCGTTTCCCGGCGACCGTGTCGCGCTGACCGGTGACACGGGCAGGATTCACGCATTGCTCGATGTGAGCGAGGTCTATCATCTCGATTTGGAAGAAATCGCGACTCAATGGTTTGGCACTGCATCACTCGATCACCCCGGCGTAAGACGCCTTCGGGAATCGGGAGATCTGGCAATTGGCGGAAATATCCTGCTGGTGGAACGCCTGTCCTCGCCTTACCGCCAATACGAGCTGACACCGGCCCAGACGCGCTTCATCTTTTCGCACAAAGGATGGAACAAGGTTGTCGGATTCCACACCCGCAATGTCGTTCATCGGGTTCACCACCATATTCAGCTCGATGCGATCGAGCGGAGCGGCGCGGACGGGCTCTACATCAGTCCCGTGATAGGCCCGAAGAAGCCGCACGACTTCCTGCCCGGCCCGATCATGAAAAGCTATCAGCTGCTGCTCGATTTCGGTCAGTACGACGCGGGGCGGGCGGTGCTCGGAAGTTTTTCGACCTATTCCCGTTACAGCGGGCCGCGCGAAGCCGTCTTCACGGCGATTTGCCGCAAGAACATGGGCTGCAGCCACTTCATCATCGGGCGCGACCATACCGGTGTCGGAAATTTCTATGCGCCGGATGCCAACGCCGTATTTTTTGAATCGATCGGCGATATCGGAATAGAGCCGATATTCTTCGAGGCCATCGGCTATGATCCGAAGAGCGCGAAATACATCAGCGCCTCGAACGAAGGAGTTCTCGAACCGATAAGCGGAACCATGGCCCGGGAAACTCTCTTGGCCGGGAAACGTCTGCCGGGTTGGTTCATGCATGACATGGTGCAGGATATGTTGTTCGAAGAGATCTCGAACGGCAATCAGGTATTTTATTCATGACCGGCGGGCTGGTGTTTCGGCTCACCGGTCGTTCGGGATCGGGCAAATCGACGATCGCCGAAGGTGTGCGGACGGCGCTGGAATCCGAGGTGCTCCGCGTCGAGACGCTTGACGGCGACGACGTGCACGAGCGGCTGCACACCAATCTCGGATTTACCCCGCCCGATATCGACCGGAACAATCTCCTGAGCGCCGATCTGTGCGTGCGGCACCGGCCGGATTGCGACGTCATTCTGGTCCCCGTCATCGTGCCGTTCGCCGCCTCGAGACGAAAAGTGCGGGACGTCATCGCCGATGGCTTCTACGAGGTGTTTATCAACGCCGCCCTGAGCGTCGTTCAGGCGCGTGATCCGAAAGGCCTGTATGCCAAGGCGGCGCGCGGCGAAATAGAGAACTTTATTGGTGTGTCCCCGGATGCTCCCTATGAGCCGCCATCGAACGCGGACCTGACGATCGATACGTCGCGGAGCACTTCCAAAAAATCCGTCTCGATGTTGTGCGACTTCGTCCTTGAAAAGCTTGCTGAGCGGACGGAGTTGGGGGCGGCGTGTTTGTGAACGGCAATCCGCTCGAAAGATCGGCGCGCTTCGATATGGTGTGCAACCGCTTTCCGGTAAAGCATGGGTGGGACGCCTTGGCGTTGGGACAAATATTTCTGCGCCGCGAATACAGCTTGGATCAAAAACTCAAGTGCTTGAAATTTTATTTTGACGGCGGCGGCATATCGAACCTGTTCGCCACGTTGACGCGATCGGGATCCAATTGGTCGCTTCTCGGGATTGCGCTGGCAATCGACCTGTCGCGCGGCGGGGACGGCTCGTATTATCTCGATAAGCATTTTTGGTATCCGCGCGACGGCATCTGCTATACCAAGCTGGACTGGCGAACGCCGGCGGGTACGTTGGGAATTCCGTGCAACGAGCCGGTCGTGTTGCACACCCACCACCCCTATTACCGGCTGCGTTGCGCGCAAATCAAGAATATGAAGATCGTCGTCGTCTTGCGGCCGATCGTACAAAGCATGGAGTCGAAATACTTCAAGCTGGCCCGTGTTCCCGATCACCCGACCGAACAGGACGACCGGGAGTTCGGTTGGGAAAAAATGCTCTCCGACGCGATCGAGTTCTACAATGGCTGGGGCGACGCGATGCGCCGGAACGGCAATATCCACGTGTTCAAATATGAAGATCTGTTGGCCGATCCCGTCGGGTCGCACAAGGAAATCACCGATATTTGGAACCTGGCTATTCCCGTCGATTGTTTGCAACAGGCGTTCGATAGCGTCACGAAAAAAGAAATGCGCAAGCGGCTGCCGGAAGAGAAGAAGAATTCGAATATGCGCGTGTCGTTTCGCAGCAGGTCGGCGACGATTCCGGAGCATCGCCTCGATATGATTCGGCGACACCTGGCGCGCCGACTCCGGTACGATTTCGGCTATCGCCTTCCCTGATGGCGGGTCGCCGGATACCTCCTTCGTATGTTCGATAGCGACAACATCATCGTTTTTGATACCGAACTGACGTCATGGCCGGGTACCAATGCACGGGACTGGTCCGGTCCCGGCGAGCATCGCGAGATCGTGCAGATCGGCGCGGTGAAGGTCGTGGTGTCCGAGGACTTCCGTGAGATCGACTCTTTCCGGACCTACGTGCGGCCCCACGTCAATCCCACTCTCAGCGACTATTTGATAGAGCTCACCGGGATTACGCAGGAAATGGTCGACAACGAAGGAGTTTCCTTTCCCGACGCGCAACGGGCGTTCGCCGAGTTCGTCGACGGGGGCGATTGTGTCCTGTGCTGCAATGGCGAGGACGACATCGTTCTGCGGGAGAATTGCCGGCTCAATGATGTCGCGTTCATTTTCGATGCCTCCAGGTTCGTCAATCTGCGCCCCCATCTGGCGGCGGCGCTCGACGTCGAGGCCAGAACGGCACAAAGCAGCGATCTGTTGGCTTTGTCCGGTCTGCCCGATGACGTGCAAGGTCATGACGCGCTTGGTGACGCCCGAATTATCGTCGGCTGTCTGCGGCATTTGAGACGAACCCAGCGGCTCATGAGGATCGAGAATTGACTGGCGGGATCGGCATCGGCACCGCTCAGTTCGGCTCCGACTACGGCGTGACGAATAGCCGCGGCATCTGTCCCTCGGCCGAGGTCGACAGGATCATCCGAGATGCCGCGCGGGCAGGCATCGTCGTTATCGATACGGCCGCCGCTTACGGACACGCGATAGACGTGCTTGGCGACCTGCTCCCAAAAGATAATGAATTCCGGATTGTCACCAAGATGCTGTCACGGCGCCGCGATGGGGGTGGCGACGAGAAGGCTTCGATTGCACGGCAGCTCGACGCCACGCTCGAACGTTTAGGGCAGTCCTCCATCTACGGAATGATGTTTCACGATGCGGAATATTTGCTCAACCAACAGGACGAGGCGTTGTGGCGCCAGGCCCATTCGTTGAAGGAGCAGGGGCTCGTCACGAAAATTGGTGTCTCGTTTCGTGCGCCCGAGGAGGTCGATCACGTCGTCGAGCGCTATCCCATTGATATCGCGCAGGTCCCGTTCAATCTTTTGGATCAGCGCTTCCTCCAGGGTGGGCAGCTCGGACGGCTCAAGGAGCACGCGGTGGAAGTTCATTCTCGCTCGGTCTTTTTGCAAGGCCTGCTGATCGCCGACCCCGACGGGTTGCCGAGACCGCTTCGCCGGGCCAAGGCGGCGCTCGAGAATCTTCAACAACGTGTCGGCGACGGGCGGCGCGCGATCTTAAAGGCCGCTTTGGATTTTGCCTTGTCACGTCGTGAGATCGATTGCGTCGTTGTCGGAGTGACGTCCCATGGCGAATTGACCGAGATTCTGGATCTCGTTGCTCAGCCGCGTGAAACCGTTGCCGACTGCGCTTCGCTGGCGATCGACGATATCGAGATCATCGATCCCACCAGATGGCCGCAATCGCTCATCCATGGCGATCCCAGGGAAGCCGCGGAGGCCGTCCGTTGAACCCGATGGATGTTCTCGCACTGCTCATTGCCCGCACCGGCTCGGAGCGCTTGCCCGGCAAGGTCATGTTGCCGATATTGGGCAAGCCCATGTTGAGCCGGCAAATCGAACGCATCGGGCGGGCATCGGGCTTTGACAGGCTGTTGGTCGCGACCAGCACGGAACCAGCCGACGATCCGATCGAGGGGCTTTGCACGGAGCTCGGCCTCGAATGCTTCCGGGGATCGTTATCGGATGTCGCCGACAGATGTTATCGCGCGGCGCTGCGATACCAGCCGCGGCATGTTCTCAAACTGTCCGGCGATTGCCCGCTCGCCGACCCCGACGCGCTCGATTCGCTGATCGAATTTCATGAGCGTGGAAAGTTCGATTACTCGAGCAACGCGATCCGGCCGACCTTCGCGGACGGCCTCGACGCCGAGATCTTCACCTTCGATTGCCTGACGGAAATTGCCGCCGGCGCGCGACTCCCGTCGGAGCGTGAACACCTGGTTCCCTACATTCTTCGATACGGCGAGAAGTTCCGGGTCGGCAGCCTGACGCAGGCGATCGACCGGTCGCATTTGCGCTGGACGGTCGATGAGCGTTGCGACTTCGAATTGGTGAACCGGGTCTACGAGGCTCTCTATCCCGGCAATCCGGCCTTCACGACCGGCGACATCGAACGGTTTCTCGCCGACAACCCAGATGTCGTAAAGCTCAACGCCGATCTCGAACGAAACGCCGGCGTCCGCAGATCCGTCGAGGCGGATGCCTCGTCGGCCGCGCGAAGCGAGACCGTCGCGTGACCACGACCGCTCCCTCTCGGCGATATGCCCGTTCGGAATCGGCGCTCGATGAAGCGCGTCTTCGTATTCCGTTGGGGTCGCAAACATTCAGCAAGAGCTACACGCAGTTTCCGCGCGGCGCCGCGCCATTTTTCATCGAGCGCGGCCAGGGCAGCCGCGTTTGGGACGTGGATGGAAACGAATACATCGATTTCGTGAATGGATTGCTGGCGGTCTCGCTCGGCTATCGCGACCCCGACGTGGACGCGGCGGTGATCGAGCAGTTGGGCCACGGCGTCACCTTCAGCCTCGCGCATCCGCTGGAGATGCGGGTGGCCGAGAAGATTTGCGAGATGGTGCCGTGCGCCGAGATGGTTCGGTTCGGCAAGAACGGCTCGGACGCGACGACTGGCGCGGTGCGGCTGGCGCGCGCGGTGACGGGGCGGGACCATGTCGCGGTGTGCGGCTATCACGGATGGCATGACTGGTACATCTCGACGACGACGCGGGACCTGGGCGTTCCCGGCCTGAACGGCGAATTGACGCATTCGTTCCGCTACAACGATATCGCCTCGCTCGAGGCGCTGTTCGACCAGTGGCCGAACGCGTTCTCGGCGGTCGTGATGGAGCCGATGAACGCCGAATATCCGAGGGACGATTTCCTGGCCCGGGTTCGCGATCTGGCCCACGCCCACGGTGCGCTGCTGGTGTTCGACGAGATCATCACCGGTTTTCGGTTCGCCAAGGGCGGCGCGCAGGAGCTGTTCGGCGTGACGCCGGATCTCGTCACCTTGGGCAAGGGGCTCGCCAACGGATTTCCCCTGTCGGTACTGGCGGGACGAGGCGAATACATGCGGCGCCTGGAGGATGTGTTTTATTCCTTCACCATGGGGGGCGAGACGTTATCGCTGGCGGCGGCACTCGCGGTTCTGGAGAAAATTCAGCGTGAGCCGGTGTTGGAGACGGTCCACGCGCGCGGTGATGTCCTGATGAGCGGCGTGAGGGAACTCATCGACCTTCACGGCATCGGGGCTTACGTTTCTCTTTCGGGGCATCCATCATGGTCGTTTCTTACGTTTTCGGATTACCGGCGGTCCTCGGCATGGGGCATCAAGACACTGTGGCTCCAGGAAATTCTGGCGCGCGGCATCTTGAGCCATGGCACCCACAACATGTCGTTTGCCCATACGGCGGACGACGTATCCAATCTGCTGAAAGTCTATGACACGGTATTCGCGATCTTGAAGTCGGCGGCCGATCAGGGTCCCGTGGACTCCCATCTCCGCGGATGTGAGCCGTTGCAGCCGGTGTTCAGCGTAAGATGAGTAGCCTGGCCCAACCCGATGCGCTCGAGCTCGACGGTGCGCACGTGTATTTGCGCCATTTACGGACGGGCGATGTCGGCGACGCGTACTGTAAATGGATGAATGACCCCGAAGTCGTCCGCTTCACCGCGAGCCGGGACCAATCGTACAGCTTGGAAGACCTGAAACAATTTGTCGCACGAACGATCGAAGACGACGCAAATCATTTCATGGCGATTCTATCCAAGCCGTCGCGGCGGCATATCGGGAATATCAAGCTCGGACCCATCGATCGAATAAACAGGTCGGCAAGAATCGGGATCATCATCGGGGCCAAGGAATATTGGGGCCGAGGCCTGGTGACCGATGCCATTCGATGCATCGCCGAGCACGCCTTTGGCCACTTGAAGCTCCATAAGGTTTCAGCAGGTTGTTACCGTGAGAACGCGGGATCGATCCGCGCCTTTGAAAAGGCCGGATTCAAGATCGAGGGCGAGCTCAAGGAAAACGCCCTCGTCGGCGGCGTCTACACGGATGAGATTATTTTGGGCATGATCAATCCGGGTCGAGATCGGTGATCCGTTGCCAAGCGGGTTCGGCCCGCGTTCCGATATATTCGAAATCTCGAACGCCGTATTCGCGGTACTTGCACGCTATCCAAGGGTCGAGAGATGAACAACTCTCTTAAAGTCGCATTGGGGCATCT
>CAYLTU010000177.1:0-12310 GCA_964386465.1 uncultured Rhodospirillaceae bacterium | reverse complement strand
ATCGGCCCGGCCGGGAAGAAGATCGTCGGCAGCGCCATCGAGATCGCGCCCATCAGCAGGCCCGGCGTGGTCTTGTCGCAGCCGCCCATCAGCACGCAGGCGTCGACCGGGTGCGAACGCAGCAGCTCCTCCGTCTCCATGGCGAGGAAGTTGCGGTACATCATCGTCGACGGCTTGACGATCGGCTCCGACAGGGAGATCGCGGGCAGTTCGATGGGAAAGCCGCCGGCCTGCAGCACGCCGCGCTTGACGTGCTCGACGCGCTCCTTGAAGTGGACATGGCATTGGTTGATGTCCGACCAGGTATTGACGATCCCGATGACCGGCTTGCCGGTCCAGTCGGCCGCTTCATAGCCCATCTGCATCGCCCGCGAGCGATGCCCGAAGGCGCGCAGATCATCGGCCCCGAACCATTTGTAACTGCGAAAATCCTCGTAGGTCTTGCGCTTGCCCACGTTCTCTCCCCCTAAAATTTGTCTGTTGAGTAACTAGGCGCACGCCACCGCGTAGACGCCCGACACGCCCGCCGCCAGCGGAAACGTGCGCCAGGTCGGGCCGATATTCATCCGAGTGCACTCAATCGAAACGCCCTTGTCGAAACGGAACAGACCTTGCGTCCGCGTCCCGCTCGCGGCCTTGTCCCAAAACGCAGCGCCTGCGAATACGCCGTCCCCCATAACCCATCCTCCCGCGTCCATTGTCGTACCGTCGAAACAGGATAGCGCATTTTGGCTGCGCCGAGTCGAGCCCACGGCCGACCGTTCGAAATCGGCAGTCGATACACCGTTACGAATCGGCGATTCTGTCCAGCGTCACGAAGGAGGATGCCATGCAATTGCGGGTAAAACGAACATCGCGGGTCAAGCCGGAGTCGGCCTATCTGCGCAAGCACGCACGCAAGGTCACCTCGCAACGCGGCGAGGACGGGGTCATCGAGAAAATCTTCGAGATCATCGGCACGACCAACCGCTATTGCGTCGAGTTCGGCGCCTGGGACGGCAAGCTCTACAGCAATACATGGAACCTGCTGAACAACGAGAGTTGGCGTGGCCTGCAGATCGAAGGCAGCGCCGAGAAGTTCCAGGAACTGCAGTCGGAATATGACGGCAACGAGGGCGTCACGACCCTGAACCGTCTCGTCGAACCCGACGGCGCGAACGCTCTCGATGCGATCCTCGCCGAAGCCGAGGCCCCGCGCGACCTGGACCTGCTCTGCGTCGACGTGGACGGGCTGGACTGGCATATCTGGAACGGCTTGGACGATTTCGCGCCCCGCCTGATCGTGGTCGAGTTCAATCCCACCGTGCCGAACGACGTATTCTTCGTTCAGGACGATGATCCAGCGGTAAATCAGGGCGCGTCGCTCCTGGCACTCATTGAACTGGGCAAGTCGAAGGGTTACGAGCTCGTCGCGACGACGGAATGGAATGGCTTCTTCGTGCCCAAGACCCTGTTCCCGGCGTTCAGTATTGCCGACAACGCTATCGACGCCATGCACGATCCCGGTCATTTCGAAAGCCGGCTGTTCCAATGCTATGACGGCACCCTGGTGCTCGCCGGCTGCAAACATCTGCTGTGGTCGAACGTCACGATCGACCAGGAAGACATCCAAATTCTCCCGAAGGCGCTGCGAAAATACGGCGGCGCCGCGGAATAGGAAGAGTTGCCCGGTTTACGACTCGAACGAATATTGAGGCGAAACAGGCCTTTCCATCCTATATTTAGTCCAAGATGGATAATGCGGAATCGGAAACCGTATCGCTTCTAAGGTCGCGTTCGCGAGAACGCTGCCTGGAATTCGCCCTCGTACTTGTTGCGATGGGCATTCCGTGCAATCTGATTTTCGAGGACGATAGCTACGATCTGCAAATACAAGGACGCGACGCGTCACGCGCACGCGAACAGATCAGGCTCTACATCGAGGAAAACCAACGGTCGCGGAGCCAATCCCATTCGCATTTCGGCATCCAGGACGGGCTGACCTGCGGTTGGCTTTACGCGGTCACCATTTTGGCCGTGTACATCCTGCAACGGGATCAAATGTTTTCCGTGGACTGGGCGCAGCTGGGCATGAGCCATGCGGGCCTGGTCCGGGAGGGCGAATGGTGGCGCGTCATCACCGCGCTGGGGCTGCATGTCGATACCGCGCACCTCGTCAGCAATCTGTGCTTCGGAATCCTGTTTGCCTTCCTGGCGGGTGAAATGATCGGTTGGGGCCTCGCCTGGACCGGAATGATCGTCGCCGGATCGCTCGGAAATCTGCTCAATGCGCTGGTCCAGCCGGCGCACCACGCTTCGGTCGGCGCCTCGACGGCGATCTTCGCCGCCGTCGGCATTCTCGCCGCCTATTCCTGGAGCCGCCGGGCTTCGCGCCGCAACCGCTGGATCCCGCTGGGCGGCGGCGTCGCCCTGCTCGCCTTCGTCGGCATGGGCGGCGAACGGACCGATATCTTCGCACATGTCACGGGCTTCGCCGCGGGGTGCCTTTTCGGGTTCGCTTTCGCCACCTTGGAACGCTACCTGACCTTGACGGTTACAAACCGCCAATATCTTGGCGTCGGCGCGACGCTCATTTTCGCATTGGCCTGGGTTTTGGCGGTCACGAACAGCGCATAATTCACCAATGCCGGAGCGTTAAATCACCCCATCCGCGGCCAACGCTTCCAACTCAGCCTCCGACAACCCCAACAAACCGCCATAAATCTCCGCATTGTGCTGGCCGAGCGGCGGGCCCGCGTGGGCGATGCGGCCAGGCGTCCGCTTGAGCTTGGGGACCGGCGCCGACATGCGGACGCTGCCTTCGTCGGCATCCGGAATATCGACGATATTCTCCCGCGCGGCATAATGCGGGTCCTCGGCGATGTCGCCCGCGGTGTAGATACCGCCAAACGGCACGTTGTTGCCGACAAGGCGCTCCTCGATATCGTGGAAGTCGCGCGCGGCAATCCAGTCCGCCAGCAGCTTCTCCAACTCGTCCGGGCGGGTGATACGGTCTTTGGCTCTGGCATAGCGCGGGTCCTCGGCCAGTTCCGGCATATCCATCGCTTCGACCAGCCTTTGGAACACCCGGTCGCCGCCCGCCGCGATCTGCACATAGCGGCCGTCGCGCGTCTCGAAGGTGCCGGCAGGCGCGAAGGTCGGGTTGCGGTTGCCGATCCGTTCCCGGTTCACGCCGGTCAGCTTGTGCTTGTGCATCATGTCCCCGGTGATGCGGAACGGCGCCTCGTAGAGAGCGAGGTCGATGAGCTGCCCTTCCGCCTCCGGCCCGCCCTGCATGTCGCGCTGATAGAGCGCGAACATCGCCGCCAGCGCGCCGAACGTGCCGGTGTTGTAATCGGCGGTCGCGAACGCCGGCCGGACCGGGAAGCGGTCGGGAAAACCTGTCGGGTACATATAGCCGGAGAATCCCAGCGCGATGCGGTCGTAGCCGGAGCGCTTCGAATACGGTCCCACCTGCCCGTAACCGGAGACGCGGACCATGATCAGACGCGGATTGACCGCGCGAAGATCCTCCCAGCCCAGGTTCCAGCGCTCCAGGGTACCCGGCGTGAAATTCTCGAACAGCACGTCGGTCCGTTTGACGAGGTCCTTGATGATCTTCTGCCCCGCCTCGACCCGCATATTGAGCGTGATCGACTTCTTGTTGCGGGCTTCGACCAGCCAATTTCCCGACCGCTGCGCCTTGCCGTCGATCGGCGTGCCGCGCAAGGCGTCGCCGACGCCGGGCTGTTCGACCTTGATCACCTCGGCGCCGAAGTCGCCCAGCATGGTTGCACCGAACGGACCGGCGATCAGCATGCCGATGTCCATGACCCGGATACCCTCCAGGGGGAGTTTGTCGCTAATGGGAATTCTCCTTACGGCGAATTGCCGTTGTCAGATGTTTAGTACAAAGTTACCGCCCTTTGAAGACCGCCTGCCGCTTCTCGCGAAACGCCATCGTACCTTCCCGCAAATCCTCGGTGTCGCCCAGGTCGCGAAAACAGCGGCTTTCCAACAGCAGGGCCTCGTGGTCGCCATCGAACTCGCGGAACCGTTCAGTAACTTCGTCGCCGGCGGCGAAATCCATAGAGTTCATTTTTTCCGCCCCGGTCGATGGTGATCAGTCTCACATGTCCATGTCGCTCGTACCGAACGTCTTGCCCCATGGAAACCTCCAGTTACGCAAAAGCCCCTGCCCGGCAGCCTAGCGCATAAAACCGGATCGCGGGAATCGGGTAAGTTTTTGCGTGAGGATGAATACGGTCCTGCACGTGGATTGCCGGTATTGTGCGAAACGGTAACCCATCATCGGCAGCCGGGTCGTTGGCGATACACCGCCGTTTCGAGCCATTAACGTTTTCTTAATTAATTTTAAACGTTTACGCGCGATAATTGCATTGAAACCTGAACTGTCTTCCAATTCGTCTTCATAAGGTAAAGCGATGGCGAATACGTCAAATCGGGATGCGTTCGTCGCCGCGAAATCCGCCTATCGCGAGCAGATCGAATTCGGCAGTCCGCCACGAACTGCGCTGGATCTGGCGACGATCGTCTATCAGCAACGCAATCCCTGCGTCCCGACCGAAGAGGCCCGCGAACTGATCGCCGAATTGCTCGGTATCGCGACCGCGTAGCACGCCCTCGCAAGGGGTGTTCAATCATGGAATTTCAAGAATTTCCGGTGGTGCCCAGGGGCCGACTCGAACGACCGACACGCGGATTTTCAGTCCACTGCTCTACCAACTGAGCTACCTGGGCTTCCGCCGAAACGGACGGACTACATAGAGAAAATCGGCGCGGCTGTCCAGAGCGGATCGGGTCACCGTCAGGAGATGTCCGGGTCGATGGGGATCGGTTCCCCTGGATCGGGTTCTTCGTCGGTTTGGACTCGGTATTGCCCACCCAGCCATCGCTGAAGGTCGACATTCTTGCACCGCTTCGAGCAGAACGGCCGGAGTTCCTCGATCGCCGGCCGGCCGCAAATCGCACAGGTTTCCTCGCTCATGCTTCCTCCCCGGGGTTTGCCCGCTGCAGGGCCACGTCCCAATCCCGCCTCGATCCCTCCGCGCGCAGCATTACTTTCTGTCCCATCCGCCGGTCGACCTCCGCCCGTGCCGCCGCCAACGGTCCTTGAAGAACCTCGATAACCGCCGGCGCGGCGATCACGGCGGGTCTGCCCGGCCCCGTCAACCGGAGAACGGCGCGCAGCGCCGCGCAGGCCGACGCCTCGGCCGATGGCCGTGCGCTCGCACGTGTGGTCAGCACTTCATGCAACGGCGGCGCGATGCGGCGGCGTGTCAGTTCCAGCAGGCCGGCGGCTGTCAGGCCCATCACGTCCACCTGCACGGGATCGCCGCGGAAGGCGCGCCGGGCGGCCTGCAGAAACTCGCTGCGCACGCCCTTGCGCCGCATGTTGAGAAAATCGACGACGATCAGTCCCGAGAGGTTGCGTACGCGGACCTGCCTGGCAACTTCGACCAGCGCCGCCCGGTTGACGCGCAGGATCGCGTCGTCCGAGGTGCGGCGACCGCCGGCGCCGCTATCCACATCGATCGCCGTCAGCGCCTCCAGCGGATCGACGGTCAGTCTGATGCCATCCGGCAAGGTCACAATACGGTCGCAGACCGCGTCGATATCCTCGGCGACGCCATAGGCTTCGAACAGGGGCGTCGCGCCGTCATGCCGCTGAAGCAGCCCACGCCAGCCGGGCATCCGATCGCCCGTCAACGCTTCGGCCTTCCTGAAAGCAAGCGGATCGTCGATCACGACTTGGCTTCCTTCCCGGTCGCGCAGGACGCGGGCGATCAGACCCGGCGGCGGCGCGAGCGCGACCGGGGCCTTTTGCTTTTCAGCTGCTTCTTCGACCCGGCTCCAATCCTCGCGCAGGCGCGCCGCCTCCGCGATCATGTCTTCGTCCGCTGCGCTGACCGCCGCCGCCCGCATTGCGAACCCAAAGCCGGTATCCGCCTGAAGCCGAGGCGTCAATGCCTCCAGCTGCGCCCGCCGGCGTCCGCTGCCAAGACGCGCCGAATAGGTCACGTCGGTCCGCGTCGGCGTCAAAGCGAGATAACGCCCGACGATCGAAGGACGGTCGGTCAAGGTCGGTCCTTTCCCGCCGCTCGCCTCACGGGTGACCTGCACGACGACCGGTTGGCCCTCATGCACCCCTTTCGACCTGCGCAGAAAACCATCCTGCCCGCCGGCCAGGGCAACGAACGCCCCGTTCAGGCTCGCTTCGACCCGCGTCACCCGGCCGAGATGGATCCCGCCTTCCATTGCCGGCCGGTCCATGCGCTCGATCAGCAGTTCGACGAGACGACCGTCGTCATCGACGATCGCGGCCCGTTTTTCGCCCGGCGAGACTTCTATGAGAATTCCGCCGCTCACAGCCGCCACCCCATGCCTTTCAGGGCCTGCGCGGTTTCAAAGAGCGGCAATCCGACGACATTGGAATAGGAACCGCTGATTTGGCGTACGAAGGCGGCGGCCTTTCCCTGGATGGCGTAGCCGCCCGCCTTACCCTGCCACTCGCCGCCCGCCAGGTAGCTCTCGAGTTCCGAACCTGACAGTTTCTTGAAGATGACTGCGGTCGTCACGACCCTGGCTGTCCGGTTTCCATCCGGCGCCTGAAGGATGAACGCGCCGAGGACCCGATGCCGCCGTCCGGACAGCATTTCGAGACAAGACCGCGCCGATCCCGAATCTTCCGCCTTGGGCAGGATGCGCCTACCACAGGCGACGACGGTATCGGCGGCCAGCACATAGGCGTCGTTATGGCGGGATAGGACGGCGGCGGCCTTCGCGGCGGCGATACGTTTCGCATAGTCCCGCGGCGATTCATCCTTGTGCGGCCGTTCGTCGATATCGGCCGGATCAATGGCTTCCGGCATGACACCGATCTGGGCCAAGAGGCCTCGGCGGCGCGGCGACGCCGAGGCCAGAACAAGACGTCTCTCCGGATCAGCCATTTCCCCTGCCCACACTAGTAAGGAACGCCCTTATAGGGATCATCGGCGAAACTCTCAAATATCGACGGCGTGCGTGACCGGAAAGCGCTGCTTGATTTTCCCCAGCAACTGGTCGCGGATCTGCCGGTAAGCGCCGATCCGGCGTTCGCGGTTGCCGGTGATGAAACTCGGATCCAGGGTCGGCCAGAATTCGACATCGGCCGCCATGGTCCGCGTCATCTCGATCGCATGGTGCTGCGCCTCGGGCGACAAGGTTACGATCAGGTCGTAGGAAGTATCTTCCAAATCGTCGATGCATTTCGGCTTGTGCCGGGACAGATCGATACCGATCTCCTCCATCACCTCGATCGCGAAATGGTCCGGTTCGCCCTGATGCACACCGGCGGAATCGACATAGACCCGATGGCCATGCAGGTATTTAAGGATCGACTCGGCCATTGCGGAGCGCACGGCGTTCATGTTGCAGGCGAACAGCACGGCATCGGGGAATTCGATCATGGCCCGCCCGCCCGCACCTCAAACCGTTTTCGCTTTACCGGACATGCCGTTCATCCCTTGAAATGCAGAACGCAAAGCAGGGTGAACAGCCGCCGCGCCGTGTTGAAATCCATCTCGACTTTCTCGCTGAGACGGTCTCTGAGAATATCCGAACCTTCGTTGTGCACACCGCGGCGGGCCATATCGATGGTTTCGATCTGCGACGGCGACAGCCGCTTGATCGCGTCGAAATAACTTTCGCATATCTGGTAGTAATCGCGAATGATCCGTCGAAACGGCGTTAAAGAGATCGCGATTTCGCCCTGACTGTTCTCCGCCTCGTCCCGGATTTCGAAAATCAGCCGGCTCGTATCCTGAATCGACAAGGCGACGCGATATGGTCCCGAAAACTCGCCGACCGGCGCGAAACGGTTTTCTTCCAGCAGGTCGTAAATCGCGACGGCGCGCTCATGCTCCACTTCGGCGCTGCGGCTTACGAGCGTTCTGCGATCAAGTTCGATATGGACGATACGCTCGTCAGCCATTTTCGCGGGCATTCAGCCGGATTGAGACCGACCGCGCGTGGGCACCCAACCCCTCCGCACCGGCGAGCGAAATTGCCGCGGGCCCGATTGCCGCGAGACTTTCCGCATCACATGACATGAGTGTCGTACGCTTCATGAAATCCGTCACGCCGAGCCCCGACGAAAAGCGGGCGCTTCGGGCGGTCGGCAGGACATGGTTAGGCCCCGCCACATAATCGCCGATCGCTTCCGGCGTATAGCGGCCGAGGAAAATGGCGCCGGCGTTGCGAACGGATTTGGCCAGCCGTTCCGGATCGGCGACGCTCAGCGCCAGATGCTCCGGCGCGATCCGATCGATCAGCGGCACGGCATCCGGCAACTCGCCTACCAGGATAACCGCACCGTTGTCCCGCCAACTGGCGCCCGCGATATCGCTTCGCACCAGCCCTCCGATCTGGCGTTCGACGGCCTTGCTCACGCTATCCGCGAATGCGCTATCGTCGGTGATCAAGATCGACTGCGCGGCCTCGTCGTGTTCCGCCTGCGACAGCAGGTCCGCGGCGATCCATTCGGGGTCGTTTTCGCCATCGGCCACGACCAGGATCTCCGAAGGTCCGGCAATCATGTCGATACCGACCAGCCCGAAAACTTGCCGCTTCGCCGCCGCTACATACGCGTTACCGGGACCGACGATCTTGACCACCGGCGCGATGCTGTCCGTGCCGTAGGCCAAGGCGGCAACCGCTTGTGCGCCGCCGATACGGTATATCTCGTCTATGCCGGACAGGTCCGCGGCAGCCAGAACCAGCGGGTTGACCTTACCTTCCGGTGTCGGCGCCACCATCACGACGCGGGGAACGCCGGCGACGCGGGCCGGGATCGCCGTCATCAGGACAGAACTGGGATAGGCCGCCGTACCGCCCGGCACATAGAGGCCGACGGACTCCATCGCGGTCCAGCGTGCGCCGAGCCTGACACCCTGCGCGTCGGTATAATCGACGTCTTCCGGTTTCAGCCGCTCGTGAAAGGCTTCAATGCGATCCGCGGCAACTTCGAGCGCGCGCAGCGCGGTCTCGTCGCAATCGGTCCTCGCAGCCTCGATTTCATGCCGACCGAACCGAATCGTTTCAGCGGTCAAATGAAACGCATCAAACCGTTTCGTGTAGTCCAGTACCGCGTCGTCGCCGCGCTGCCGGACATCCTCAATGATATTCGCGACGACCGTCCCGACTTCTTCGCTGACCTCGCGCTTGGACCCAAGAAACGCCGCAAACGCGCTCTCGAATCCCGGATCGTTCTCGGCCAGCCTAAGCGGCATCCGCGACCTCGCGGAACCTGTCGACCCAAGGCTGAATTTCGGTCGGCCGCGTCTTGAGCGCCGCGCGGTTGACGACAAGCCGGCTGGTCACATCGGCAATCTTCTCAACCTCGACCAGACCGTTTCCGCGCAGGGTCGCCCCGCTCGAGACGAGATCGACGATGCGCCGGCAAAGACCGAGCGTCGGCGCCAGTTCCATCGCCCCGTTCAGCTTTATGCATTCCGCCTGTACCCCCCGCGCCGCGAAATGACGGCGCGTGATCTCCGGATACTTGGTCGCGACGCGGATATGGCTCCACTGGCTGGGATCGTCGCTATCCATCATGTCGCACGGTTCCGCGACCGCAAGGTGGCAATGACCGATATTCAAATCGACGGGCGCGTAGAGTTCGGCGTAGTCGAACTCCAACAGCACATCGTTACCGGCGACACCCAGATGGGCCGCGCCGAAGGCCACGAATGTCGCCACATCGAAGCTGCGGACGCGGATAATCGACAAGCCGTCGATATTCGTCGCGAAACGCAGTTGACGTGCATCCGGGTCGTCGAACGCCGGTTCCGGCGCGATACCGACCTGCGCCAGCAGCGGTTTGACTTCCTTCAAAATTCGGCCCTTCGGAAGGGCCAAGACAAGCGGTTGGTTGGCGCGCACGCGCTTTGCTCCGAGTGCAAGTAAAAATTCTTGCCCCTAAATGGCACAAGGCAACGCCGGATTCCAGCGCGACCTTGGCTACGCGAAGTTCGGAGCGAAGCCAAATTACTTGCACCCGATAAACCTTGCATTAATCAACGAGGCCTATTGTGCCTTGAGACCGCGAATTTTTTCTGACTTTTCAAGGGCTAATGATTCGTCCTTGCAGTTGTCAAAGCCCGAAAAGAGTGCCCGTGATGGTAGCTGAAATCGTAATCCCTCAGATCGAGAGAGCACCCGCCGCGGGCAAGGTGAAGATACTCTGGATCGTCGGAACTGGACTGTCCGCGAGCTATATCGCCCTGCGGGGACCCGAATGGCTCGGCAGTGTCCAACTGCATACGAACATGGAAGTATTGGCCACGACGCTGGCTTTGTTCGTCGGCGTCATGGCGATGGTGCGATTCTATACGTTGAAGAACAATACGCTGCCCTTTGTCGGAATGGGGTTTTTAGGCGCGGCGTTCTTGGATGGGTACCATGCTTTGGTCACATCGGCTTTTTTCGCGCCCTATCTCCCATCCGACCTACCGTCTTTGTCCCCATGGAGTTGGATCGCGTCGCGACAGTTCCTGGCCGTAATGCTGTGTCTTGGGTCAATTGCCTGGGCGTTCGAGAAACGCCTGGGCGGCGATGGACGGATCAACGAGAAGACCGTCTACCTTTTTTCGGCCGTCCTTACGATTGCGAGCTTCGTTTTCTTCGCCTTCGTTCCCCTTCCGCGCGCCTACTATCCCGAACTTTTCTTTCACCGGCCCGAAGAATTCGTACCGGCCGCGTTTTTTCTGGTAGCGCTTTGCGGCTACCTCAAAAAGGGTGCTTGGCGAAACGGCGGGTTCGAGTTCTGGCTGGTTCTTGCCCTCATCGTCAGTTTCGTCGGTCAGGTCATGTTCATGTCGTTCTCCGGCAAACTGTTCGACTTCGAGTTCGATGCGGCACATCTCCTCAAGATCGTTAGCTATGTGCTTGTGCTTGCCGGGCTGGTCACCAGCATTTTCAAAATATTTCGACAGGCCGCGACCGATCGCGATTTGCTCGTGTTGGAGGTCGAAGAAAGGAAGCGCGCTGAGATAGACGCAGGACGAAACGAACGGCTATTGCGCACGGTAATCGAGTCCGTTGCCGATGGAATCATTACGATCGACGGGAAGGGGAACATTCAATCGTTCAATTTCAGCGCAGAAAAAATATTTGGCTATAGCGAAAAGATCGTCATCGGTCAGAACGTCAAAATGTTGATGCCCGAAAGGGATGCGCACGATCACAATACCCACCTTGCGAAGTACAAAGGCGTTGGCGCTTCACCGATTATCAACGAAAGACGGGACCTTTTAGGTTTGCGCCAAGACGGCACTACCTTTCCTATGGAAATTTGCGTCACTGAAATGAATATCGCCGGTCAGCGCATGTTCACCGGAATCATCCGCGACATCACGCAAATCAAGAATACCGAAGAAGAAATGGCGCGGGCGAACAAGGAGCTCCTTCGATACGCGAAGAATGCCGAGGAGGACGCCAAGAATTTGGCTCGCTCCAACCAAGATCTCGAACAATTCGCATCCGTTGCGGCACACGACCTGCAGGAACCGTTGCGTAAGGTACAGGCGTTCGGCGACCGTCTTGAAAAAAACTTTTCGGATACGCTGGGTGAGCAAGGCCGCGACTATCTGAACCGCATGCAGAATGCGGCGTCCCGCATGCAGATCTTGATCGGCGACCTTTTAACCTTTTCCAGAGTTTCCAGTAACGCTGGCGAGTTCGGACCGGTCGATCTCGACCAACTCACACAAGAGGTGCTCTCCGATTTGGAAATTCGAATAGAAGAAACAGACGCGAAAATCACCGTATCGAATGTACCGACAATCGACGGTGACGCATTGCAATTGAGGCAGCTTATTCAAAACCTCATTGGAAACTCCCTCAAATACTGCCGGGAAGGCGTTCCACCGGAAGTAAACGTAACCGGACGGATATTGAACGGCGGCGCCGACGGTTCACCGCAATCCTGCGAGATCGAATTCAGGGATAACGGTATTGGTTTCGACGAAGAATATGGCGAAAGAATATTCGGAATTTTCCAAAGGCTTCACGGCAGAACCCAGTATGAAGGAACCGGTGTCGGGTTGGCGATTTGCCGGAAAATCGCAGACCGCCATGGCGGCACGATCTCCGCTATTGGCGTGGCAAACGAGGGGGCGAGATTTACCGTGGCCCTTCCGCTCGAACACGCCGGCGGGGGATCGTAGACAATGAATATGAAGGGCAAAGACGTCTCGTTGACGGAATACGCCCGGCGAAAAGACCAATTCGCCTCACAATTTCATCTCAACTATCCAATGGGAAGGTCATA
>CAYLTU010000176.1:0-12321 GCA_964386465.1 uncultured Rhodospirillaceae bacterium | reverse complement strand
TTCCGAATATCAAAGTTTATTAATCTTAGAAACTTATCGATCAGGACACTAGATCCTGATCGCATTCACGACCGCGAAAAATTGTCCAGCCTTCTATGGGGTGGATACGAAGATGCGCGAGCGCGGCAAAATCTGCGCAAATGCCTGTCGGTTCTCCGCCAGGCAATATCGGTTGACGAAAACGATTGCCTCTTGCTCAGCAGAGACGGCGTTTCCCTTCGGAGCGAGTTGATCGACGTCGACGTTCTTGTCTTCAATCGGCGCGTCGCGGAAAACAAGCTGGATGACGCGTTCTCGAATTTCGCCAGCTGGAAGTTGCTTGACGGCCTCCACATCACCGCAGACGAATTCGAGTACTGGCTCGAAGAGGAACGTATTCGGCTGCAAGAAACTGTGGCCGATTCGCTCCACGCATACGCTGTTTCGCGCATTCAGGACGGGAAGTTCGATGAGGCTATCGGTCCTGCGAAGAGGCTCGTCGAAATCGACACTTTCCGCGAAGACGGTCATCGTCTGCTCATTAAGCTGTATTTACGGACCGGACGACGGTCCGCGGCTATGCGGCAGTACCAAACCTGCGCATCGTTATTGAAGGCGGAGTTGGGAATCGAACCGGAAATCGAGACGACCCGGTTGATACAAACCATCAAAGGAACGAACAGGCCTCATACAAGGGCGACGGAACGGCCAATTGTTTCCATCCGGCGGTTCGAAAATTTTATCGGAAACGATCATGCAAACGAATTCGCGAACGGCCTAACGGAAGAAATCGTTACCGAGTTGTCACGCTATCGTTGGTACTCGACCACCTTGAGTAACGAATCAAGTATCAATCGGAAACACCGAAACGACGGCATTCGTTGCGATGGACCGTTCGAAGCTCGATACGTACTTGACGGCAACGCGCGTCGCGTGAACGGACGAAATAGGATCACCGCACGGTTGAGCGACGCAGCGAGCGGCAGGATCGTTTGGGCCAATTCCTTCAATTGCGACGCCGGCGAAAAAATGGACGCGCAGACCGACATCGCGCGAATGATCACAGCTCAAATTGTTCCAGAAATTACGGACTTCGAACGTAGCCAAACCGTTAGCAACACCGAAGCAGAAGGCGACGCCTGGATGCTTTGGCAACAGGGATTAGCCCATTATTTCAGATGTGCAAAAGGGCGCGCGTCAGTCGCCAAGAATTTGTTTCAAGCCTCTATCGACGCGAACCCAGAATTCGCCCCGGCTTACGCGTCAATGGCACTCGCCGAAGAAAACGATGCGATTTTCGAGCATGTCGGTGCGCAACAAGATTCCTTGGATCGAGGAATGGCAATGGCGCGAATGGCTGTTACCCTCGACCCGCGCGACTGCCTCTCGCACTATGCCTTGGGGCGAATGTTTATTCGACACCACGATATCGAGGCGGCAATTGTCGAGATGGAAACAGCGGTGGAACTATGTCCGAGTTTCGCGCTGGCACGGCATGGATCCGGTTCGGCAAAATATTACAACGGGCAGCCCAAGCACGCCGTACTGGAACATTTGAGCGCCGCCCGACTTAGCCCGGCGGACCCTGAACTCTGGGCGTTTTATCATATGCAGGCCAGAAGTCTCTTCGACTTGGGCCAATACGAACAAGCGGTTACCTGGGCAGAGCGAGCCTGTCGCCAACCGAACGCCAAACCAATCGCCTTGGCGACCTATGCCGCATCCCACCGTCGGCTGGCAAATGTTGAAAAAGCGAGCGCAATCATCCGGCATTTACGAGCGCGCGATCCTGCTCTCACGATCGACTGTATTTTACAGGATTACGGCAACGAAAATATCGCCGCCGAAATGAGTCGTCTCGCCGAGACGTTGCATGAGTCCGGATTGCGTTAGCTCTTCAAACGCTCACCAATTTCCCTACATGGCTATCGCGCAGTTGCGGCGCTGGACGGGGCGGTCAGTTAGGGTGGACCTCCAGATAGAGCAACGTCTTTTCCGAACGGCCACTGCCGTGCGAATGCCCATGGATGGTCACGGGGTAGCGGCCGGTGGCATGCGCCTTGAAGCGCATCACCGCAGACGCGCCCGGCTTCGCCTTGGCGACCACGTCGTATCCATGCAGGTGCAGTTCGACCGCCTCGTCGGTCGACAAGCGCAGTTCGACCGTCTGTCCTTCCTTCACGCGGACGACATTGGAGCCGGCTATTTTCCGGCTTTTTATCGCCAATTCGACCGTTGCATCGGCTTTGTTCGCAGCAGCGCGAGCGGCCTTCACCTTGACGGTGAACAGTTCCGGCTCGTCAGACTCCGGAAACTTTACATAAAGTTTCAAATCGAATGGCCTGCTGACCGTATCGCCTATTTCCGTTTCGAGGATTGCACCGTCCTCGGTCGAAGACAGGAAACGGATTGTCTCCGCCTCGTCTTCACTCTCGGGTACGGCAATGACAAAGGCGCGAAAACGATCCGCGCGGATGGGTTCGGTAAACGCGTTGTAGAAGAACACCTGCAACCCGCAGCGCTCCGAGAAAACCGCTTCCAGATGCCGCATTTTATCCGGGGCCATGAAGAATGCGCCGCCGTGACGGCTGTCATGATCCATGTGCGCACCCTTCATTTCGGGACGCTTCATCGCCTGATCGCCATGTGTCGCGTGAGAGCCGTGGCTCCCATGGTGTTCCTTTGCCGGTCCCTTGTACAAAGCGCCGCCCGGCTTGCGTTCCGCCGCATCGACGATGGAAACGGGCACGCGGCAGGATTTCGCATCTGCGGCCACACCTTCGCTTTCGGGTAACGCACAAATAACCAGCACGCCTAACACAGTAATTAGCCGCTTCATCAGGCCCAATCCTTTCAGTTGATCGGCCCTTAATAGGCGAGAAAATCAGGCGCAACAACACCCGTTTGCTCGCTTCCGCCTCAACAGTCTGTGTCATCCTGCAATTGGAGGGCTATAGAGATATAACCAGCCCGTCCTCGGCACATTCCTCTGGCACTTCGCCAGCCATGGGCAACATTTCCGGGCCCATATGCGTGAGGATCATGCGCTTGGCGCCGAACTCTGCTTTGTGTTCCTGTATTGCGTCGTAATTCAGGTGCCACTTGATCGGTTTGGAGTGGAAATAGCATTCGGCGATGAACAGATCCGCACCCTTCGCCGCGGTCGACAGGTCGGGCGTCCAGTCGCCGTCGCCGCTATAGGTCACGACCTTGTCGTCGACCCCAACCCGCAGAACAGTGGGATCGGTCTGCCAGGTATGCTTCGCCGCGTAGGGTGTCACGGTCAGACCCAGCACGTCGTTCGGTTGACCGACCACTAGCTCGACATAGCGGAGGGGAAATTTCGGCGCCATGACGCCCGATCCCGGGAACAGCACCTCCATGCATTCTTCCAGCCGCTCTTTCAGGTTTTTCGGCCCCGCGATTGTCAGGGGCCGATCCCGCCTCGCCCCCAGCATCGCATCCAACAGCAAAAAGGGGATGCCCGCGGAATGATCGGCGTGGATATGGGTCAGCAGGATGGCGTCGATGGAATTGTGCTCGATGCCCTGCGCGTTCAGCGCGATCAGCGAGGACGCGCCGAAATCGATGGTGAAGCGGATATCCTTGCCATCGACCATGATGCAGGTATTGAACCGTCCACCCGTTCCGAAAGCGTCGCCCGATCCGACGAAGTTGACCTTGACCGTCATTGCTCCTTGACCTCCCTTCCCGTCACGCCTGTGCAGCGCAATAACAGTGTGTTGCGAAACGGCGAATCTATCATATCATCCGGTTTCTAGGATCAGGTTCCCGTCGTGCGTCATTCGGGGTCTTAAGGTCAGTAAAACAGACTCTTAAAAGCCGAGTCGAACCAACGGGAAGATTCCATCGTGCAATATCACGCCTACGAACTCGCCCACGCCTGGATCACGCCGATGCGCGCAGCGGCACAGGGCACGAAACTGGCGCTCGACCTGCCTTTCAACTTCCTGGGAAAGACCCCTTGGGGACGGCATACCGCCGCCGCTTGCGACGTCTTCGAAGGCCTCACGCGGCGCTATGGAAAGCCGGACTTCGGACTGGAAACGATTTCGATCGACGGCGACCAAATCTCCATTTCCGAATCGATCGTTCTATCGAAACCGTTTTGCGATCTGTTGCATTTCGAACGCGTGGTAGACCGTGCCGAAGACCCGCGCGTTTTGATCGTGGCGCCCATGTCCGGGCATTATGCGACGCTACTGCGCGATACCGCGCGGGCCATGCTGCCGGCGCACGACGTCTATATCACCGACTGGCGCGATGCGCGCAGCGTGCCCCTGTTCGAGGGCGGCTTCGACCTCGACGATTATGTCGACTATGTCCGCGACTTCACGCAATTCCTGGGTCCGGACTTGCATGTCATCGCCGTCTGCCAGCCCGCCGTACCGGCGCTGATCGCGACAGCCCTGATGGCTGCGGATGGCGACCCGTGTCAGCCCAAATCGCTCACATTGATGGGCGGCCCGATCGACACGCGCAAGAATCCGACGGTGGTCAACAAGCACGCGGAATCGAAGAGCCTGAATTGGTTCGAACAGATGGTCATTTCGACCGTGCCCTGGCCGAACCCCGGCGCGATGCGCAAGGTCTATCCCGGTTTTATCCAGTTGAGCGGATTCCTTTCGATGAATTTGGATCGGCATATCACCGCGCATCAACGGTATTTCGACCATCTGGTGGACGGCGACTGCGACTCCGCCGAACAGCATAAGCGTTTCTACGAGGAATACCTGTCGGTCATGGATCTGCCGGCTGAATTCTTTCTGCAAACCATCAAGAGCGTTTTCAAGGAGCACGCTCTACCGAATGGTGCGATGCGGCACCGCGGCCGGCCGGTAGAACTGACGGCGATCAAGAAGACGGCCTTGATGACGGTCGAAGGCGAAAAGGACGATATTTGCGCCGTCGGCCAGACCGCCGCGGCACAGGACCTATGCGTCAATGTTCCGGGCGGTCGCCGTTTCCACTACGTCCAACCCGGCGTCGGGCATTACGGCGTATTCAACGGCACGCGATGGCGCACGGAAATCCAACCGCGCATCGGCGACATGATCCGGTCTGTCTGAGAGCCCGTTTGGGAATATGTTGCGTCAAACCGTCGCAGTCACCAGGAACTGCGGGTTCAGCGAGAAAAACGTTCCATCTTCCACGGCTTGCGTCGCGATATCGACGACCCGTTGGACCGTTTCCTCGTCTTGCATGCCGCCTTCCCGGGCGTAACCGGCCATATTCATGATAAAATTCAACATCCGACTCGTCGTTTCGGGTTTCGCGATAACCTGAACCGCGACATCGCCATACCCAGCCTTCAGCGCCAAACCGTGCATCTTGCGACCGATTTCCGGTGTCCTGAACGCATGCAGCGCGGAATCCAGCACGATCCGCCAGTCCTCCGGCGAGACCGGATCGAACGCGGTCATATAGAAGTCGCTATCGATCGCATGGACCTTGCCCCCGGGTTTCACGACGCGGCGGAATTCCCTGAAGCTCGCGAGCGGATCGTCTACATAGACCATGACGTTCTTTATCACGAGCCGATCGAGCGTATCGTCTTCGAGCGGCAGCATATCGCCTGTCAAATGCGTAACGGTCGCGCGCTCCGCTAAATCATTTGCCGCCAACCGGTCGCGGGTCCGCGCAACGAAATCCGCGTTGATATCGAACGCGAGCACATTACCCGTCTCGCCAACCCGTTTTGCGAGCTCAACGGAAACGTATCCAAGCCCGCACCCGTAATCCGCAACTATGTGACCGGCTTCGATCGCCGCTGGCTCCAAAAGCTTGTCGCGTCCCGGGCCCCATACGAACTGATCCTCGTACCGGTCCAGTCGATCCGGTTCGATCTCAACCCAATGATCCTTGTAGTAGGTATCGAGAGGCATCTCGAACTCCTCAGCCATAGCGATAGCCAGTCCCGAAGGGATTAACCGTCACTGGTATCGCCGCCGCCGCGGTTGTTTGTGTCGTCGGTGCCGACGCGCGTCGTCGTACCGTGATATCCAATGAATTCACTTTCAACGCTGAACAACGCCGATCCGCTGACGCTCATATGATAAACGCCACCGAAACCGTCCTCGGACGTATAACAAAATTCTTCGAAGGACCTGCGCGCCATGAGATCTTCGCGGTGCTTACCCCAGGCTTCATCGGTGTCCGGATCGGCACCGACTGCCTCCCACCGCGTATGGCCGATGTAATTATTAGGCGAGGCGATTATACTTGAATTTGGATAGTCGACTAGCGCGGTAAACAGCAGGTTCGCGTCCATCGTCCAATATCTGTCGGCCGTCTTTCTGGCGGTCGAAGGAAGCTGTTGTTCATAATCCTGGAACGCGCGCTCCATTCTTTTCCATGCCGTGATATCGGTGTGCGTACCAAGGTGAAAACCGTCATCGGTAACCTGCTCCTGGACACGCAGAGAACGTTCCGTTGTATTGAATTCAAATGGACCTTGCGGATTGCGGTGTTTTTCCAGGCGCTCCTGAATCTGCGCCTCTACCGTCCCGCCCCGCGGATCGAAATATCCTTTTTCGCCCCAGGCGCGATAAATCGCTTCGCTCGTCACGCCAACAACAAACATTTCGGCGATCGGCGCATAAAGCGCCCGATAGCGGGCATTGCACATAACAAGGCGATCATCGCCGTCGAATATGACAACACCTTCGTTTACGGTCTCCAAAAGATCCCGCAACAACGCCTTCGAATTAAGACTCTTCTTTGCCATGCGCTTACAACGATTCTGCACGGTGGAACGTCGATGCTATTGCATGAGTACCTGTATTTCTAGGAAAGAACAACGAAGCGATCGCCGATGCTAAACAGGCCCCGAGACGGTGCCGAACATACATGCTGAACCTAACTGGGAAATCTGGAGCCACCACGAACCTTTCTTGCGACACCGAGGCTTCGCGGCAGTTTTCGCGCGCACTGCGATAAGACGATCATGACACCGCCACCGGCGACAAAGATTGCCGTGAAGGGAAAAACGGACAGCAATAACGTGTACAACCCTTGCGACGCGACGCGGGAAATATCCCGATAGGTCCCGTAAACCGTCGTCATTTCGGAGCGCTCGTTTGGCCGAACAGCCTGGAGGTAGGGCACATTGCCGCCGCTATCGATAATGGAAGTCGCCGCCGCCGCGATTACGAGAAAACAAGCACCGAGGTACGGATAGTCCGCTGTCGTTGCAACGAGTCCCGTCAAACATCCCGCCAGAGCATATGCCTTCGCCAAAAGGGAGCGGAGACCAACGCGACGCCCGACCCAACCCCAAAACAAAACGGTCAGCATGCCCGCCGAGCCAATCGAAGTGACGTTTCCGATTGTCTGCTTTTCCAGACCAATGGTTAAAAGGTACACGGGCGCTATGTTGTAGAAGAGACCCCACCATCCCGCACGGGTTACGGATAGCAGCCACGCCAGAACCAGTCGCGGTTGCTTGAAGTAACGACGCACAAAGCGAACCGGGTTTGTGCGTTTCGCAACCATCTCCGACTCGTGGTTGGGCGGCCTGAATCGCACGGTCAGAAATAAGCAAAGCTGGCAAAAGGAAAATACGCCGGCTGCCAAGTAAGGCAGCCACACAATGAAATACTCTTCGAGGAAAATTCCCAACGCCGGCCCGATCACCCAGGCGCTGCCGGCGAAGAGTATCCGAACCGGCTCGAAACGCGTGAATTCTTCGCGTGGAATATTCGTCAACACATAAAGATTGAGGGAGATCGCAATCGTTGCCGCCGCAAAAAATTGCAGCGTAAGGCCAGGAATAAACCAGTAAATATCCTGTCCTGAAAGAAGAAAAGACGAACCCATCATGCAGCAGTTCCCAAGTATAAAGGTACCGCGATGATGAATCTTTCGGATCAGCCATGGCACGGTCATGCTGCCGACCAATGCCGCAAAGCTGATCAAAAAGTACGATAAAACATACTGCAGCGGATCGCCAAGCAGCGCATAGGCCTGTAAAGGAACGACCGTCACGAGGGTCGCGCGGGCAAATGAGTCCAGCATAAACAGCGCTATAAAAGACGACTTGCGTTGGGACCTGCGCCCTTCGGACTCATTGGTTTTAGGGTAAATTTGCAAGAGCCATCATTTCGCGCCAATGGTGCGGGAGGAGTATCGCACCGAGAATTAACTACATTCTTAACGCGATAAAATACGTCGGTAACAACAAACTCAAGAGTTTACTTTCCGAATCTTCGTTTTTTTTCTCGCGCAACTCAATCGCGGTAAGTAGCTACCCCAAGATGAGAATGAATCATCGCGGCAACGGCGTCAGCATGGGTCAGCGGCGACATGTGTTCGGCCTCCGCGATTATCCTAAACTCGCTGTTCGGCATTTCCCTGTGCAGAATTTCCGTGACCCGCCGATCCGGCTCGGTCGTCTTTTCACCGCATAGGATCAGCGTCGGTAGCGAAATCGTCCGGCAATCGTCCAACGATGTTTGATTGGCGAAGTTCGAAACGAACGCGTCCATTGTCTGCCGCGTGCCAGCGCGGAACTCGACCGGGCTTTCTCCGGCAATGCTGCCCAGGCGCCTGCGCCGTTGCGATAATCGATAAACCCTTGCCAGGCTGCTTCGTCGTCATCGCGGCGCCCGTACTCCAGGAAAGCTTGCGCCATAAGACGATACTCTTCGAAAATATCTTCCCGGCCGTCGAGGTTCAGCAACGGCGTCAGAACCGGTTCTATCAATACCAAACGGCCCAGGATTTCGGGATGGGCGAGCGCGAGACGCACTGCAACCGCGCCGCCATAGGAGTGCCCGACCATATGTACCGGCGCCGAACATTCTTCGGCAATCAGTGATGCGATCAGTGCGGCCTGATCGTCATGGCTTAGTTCACCGGGCCCTGGCCAGGAATCGGTCTTGCCGAAGCCGATAAAATCCGGAACGGTCAGCCGGTAATGCTGTTCGAGCACCGCACCGGATTTTCGCCACTGGGCGCCCGAACTCCCGCCTGCATGTAACAGAACGACCTCCGGCCCCACACCTGACTGCGTAAAGTGCGCCCGCAACGCGCCAAACTGGTGGGAGCCCAAATTCCCCTCCCCGATGCACACTTCTATATGCACAGATTGCATCTGGCGCCGATTGTAGTCAAAAATGGCGGCTAGCGCCGAATTCGGCGGAGCAGCATTTTAAGACAAACATGACCGCCTCATTGATCGCTCATTTCCAGTTGCTGGCCAGTACAGCACCGGTGCGAACCGGCGTCTCTACGCGGCTTGCGCCCGACTCGACGATGCAGCCCGGCAGCAGGACAGGCGCGGCTTCTTCAGCAGCATTCACGGCACGCTGAACCATATCCTCGTCGGCGACAAGATCTGGCTACCCGCTTTCGCGGCGGAACCGCGCCTTCGACGGCGCTCGACGCGGTCCTGTTCGATGATTTCGATGCATTTAGCGTCGCGCGCGAGAAAGAAGACTGCGCGATCAAGGAGTTCTTCGGTACGATCGACGGCAGGTTTCTAGACGGGGACATCCACTACCGCAACAACGAAGGCGGGGACTTGAGCGATCCGACGGCATTGCTGACCGCCCATTTTTTCAATCATCAGACCCACCACCGCGGACAGGTACACGACATGCTATCGCAGACAGGACTAGAGACGCCGGTCCTCGACATGCACCGGACGATCCGGCCATGATCCGAACGCTATTCCGGCTCGTGGGCCGGTGTCCATTGCGTGGGCCAGGGCTGGCCGAGATCGGCAAGAATGCAATAAAGGCCACCGACTTCGAGCCGTATCGCTGCGCCGCCCGCAAAATGCATAACGACCGTACCCTTCGCCTCATCGCTATCGTCGAAGGCTACCGCCAGGAACGACAAAAACTGCGACCTGTTAGAGCGGTCGATCCCGCGGTACCGCACGTGCCGCACGGCGTCGAATCGCAGACCGGCATGGGTGCGCTCGGCCGGGGCGCCTTCTTGTTCCCAACGGAACCTGTTGACGACCATCATGAACGTTTTTTCATCCGCTAAATGACTGATGTCACCGAGGGGCACCAGCGCGTCCTGCAGCGCCGCCGATATTACGGCCAGATCCTCCGCGTTCCGGGCGCGGAGTTTCAGCGGCGCACTCTCATTCATTGCGACGCCTTGATCCGTTCGATCTCCGCACCGCAGGCGGACAGTTTTTCCTCCAGACGCTCGTAACCCCTGTCGAGGTGATAGACCCGACCTACCGTGGTTTCGCCCGATGCCGCAAGGCCGGCCAATACCAGGCTCACCGACGCGCGGAGATCGGTCGCCATGACCGGGGCGCCGGTCAGCCGCGAAACACCGCGTATCATCGCCGACGCGCCATGCAGGTTGATATTGGCGCCCATCCGCGCCAGTTCCGGAACATGCATGAAGCGGTTCTCGAAAATCGTTTCGGTGACCATAGAGGCGCCGTTCGCGACCGACATCAATGCCATCATCTGCGCCTGAAGGTCGGTCGGAAAGCCGGGATAGGGCTCCGTCATGACATCGATACCGGTCACCCGCCCCGCTTCGCAGGCGACCCTCATACCCCTCTCGGTCGCCTCGAGTTCGAGACCCGCCGCGCGCAACGTGTCCGCGACGACTCCAATCAGTTCAAGCGACGCGCCGACCAATTCGACCTCTCCGCCGGCGACGCCGAC
The DNA here is from genome assembly GCA_964386465.1 of uncultured Rhodospirillaceae bacterium. GTDB lineage: Bacteria > Pseudomonadota > Alphaproteobacteria > UBA8366. Next base: position 1,681 of record CAYLTU010000176.1, on the reverse strand, counting down.
CGCCATCGCATAGGTACCGGTCTCGATCCGGTCCGCGACGATATGGTGGTGCGCGCCATGCAACCGGTCGACGCCCTTCACGACGATCGTGTCCGTCCCGACCCCTTCGATCTCGCCGCCCATCGCGACCAGGCATTTGGCGAGGTCCGCTACTTCCGGCTCGCGCGCGGCGTTGACCAGCCGCGTTTCGCCTTTCGCCAGGCAGGCCGCCATCATCAGGTTTTCCGTCGCGCCGACGGAAACGAAGGGGAACGCGATTTCTGCGCCGACCAGCCCTTGTGGTGCGCGCGCCTCTATATAGCCGTTGTCCAGACCGACCTCCGCGCCGAGTTGCTGAAGGCCCTTGATATGCAAATCGAGCGGCCGGGTCCCGATTGCACAGCCGCCTGGCAGCGAGACCCGCGCTTCCCCGCACCGCGCGACCAGTGGCCCAAGAACCAGCGCGCTGGCCCGCATCTTACGCACCAGGTCGTAGGGCGCCGTGGTATTCACGATATAGGCCGCCGTAAGGGCCAGTTCGCGCCCATCGCAGACATCCCCTTCACCATTCATGCTGAATTCGACACCGTGTTGCACAAGCAGGTTCGCCAAAGTCGAAATATCGGCGAGGTGAGGTACGCCTGTCAGGGTCAGGGTTTCGTCCGTTAAAAGGCTCGCCGCCATCAAAGGCAAAGCCGCATTCTTCGCACCGCTTATTCGGATTTCGCCTTGCAGCGGCCGTCCGCCGCGAACGCGGATCTGATCCATGCCACCCCTCGCGATTGATTCGTGAACCGCTTGCGTCGGCGCCCGCGTCGCAGCCCGTAGGTCTTCCGGGAGGTCATGCGGCGTCATGTTCTTCATCCCCACAAGCCAACGGCTTCGGCCGGAGCAGTGAACTCCGTGCCGGAATCCAACCTGTCAACGCGCTGATTCTCCAGCCCTTACAGAGTGTCTACTTGAGGAATATGGCAACCACAAGGCGGTGCGGATCGCGCCCAATCACTCAGCAACCGGAGACATCTCCGGCGTCTTTCTCGACCGCACGAACCCGCTTTTGATCTTTACGTTTCAATAAGTTACGCCGTAACGCCTCGGCCAGCCGCGCCTCGCGCCCATCCCCCTCCGAATGCGAAATACTTTCATTGTTAGGGGCGTTTTTGGGATGTCTCGTTGTCATATTGCCTCCGAGTCGTCACAGGCCGTTTGAACTCCATCATCCTGCATCGGATGGGATCGCGCGGCAAGCTCGTGACGCCTTGCCCAGGCCGGACGCCTATGGCATAAGGCTGCCGGATGCCGCCGTAGCTCAGGGGTAGAGCACACCCTTGGTAAGGGTGGGGTCGAGTGTTCAATTCACTCCGGCGGCACCATTACTTAGCTAATTTTCGATATCTTTTCGCACTCACGCCGCAACCACCAAATTACAGCGGAGCGCGTTTCTAGCCGCTATTTATCGGTAATTTTATGCGATCTATTTGCCGAAGCATGAGCTACGAAACACGGATATTGAGCTTCCCGCGGTGTATCAGTCGAGGGAAATTTTACTCGATCTCCATCTAGCGGGTTTCATGTCTGCTTTTTGCAGAATCACGTCTGCTTTTTCTCAGGAGCAGACGTGGCGAGTGTACCGTGCCGACAGCCGCTTTTGTTAAGGGTTGTCGGACGCCTGCCGTTGCGGCGCGTTTGTCATGTGCTCGGG
>CAYLTU010000175.1:0-12330 GCA_964386465.1 uncultured Rhodospirillaceae bacterium | reverse complement strand
AAACTCGAAAGGTTCCACGCCGCCGTAACCGGGGCGCCGGTCGACCGGGTTCCGGTCTCGCTCTGGCTGCACTTCGTTACCGACTACTTGGACGGGGCCGAATCGGCGCGCCTGCAGGCGCGCTTCTTCCGCCAGTACGACTTGGATATGGCCAAAGTGGTGAACGACTACCGCTACCCCTTGCCGGACGGCATGGAGACGCTGACAAATCCCGACGACATGCTGCGCATCGAGGCGCAACCGATGAGCTACCGCTCCTATGCCGAACAGCTGCGCATGCTCCGCGTCCTGCGTGCCGACCTGGGTCCCGACTGCCCGATCATCGACACCACCTTCGATCCCCTGCAGCAGATCATGCGCAGGACCGGCTTCTCGAAGACACAGCTCGTCTTCGACCACCCCCGCCAGGCGAAGTTGATGCTGGAGGCGGCAACCGAGACCGTCTGCCGCTACGTCGCGGAGCTGAAGCAGCTCGGGGTCGACGGCGTCTTTTATTCGACTCGGGGCGCGGTCCGTGAGGAGCACCCGGACGGCGTCGACGAAACCACCTTCAAGGAGTTCTTTCGCCCCTACGATATTGCCGTGTTGGAGGCGATGGCGGGCATGGTCCGCATCCTGCACACCTGCAAGGCGGACCTGGATCTGAACCGGGTACGGGACTATCCGCATGAGGTGCTGAGCTGGTGGGACCGCCATCAGAGCTGTCCGTCGTTGGCCGAAAAGCGGGCCGAGAGCAACAAGTGCCTGATGGGCGGTATCGACCAATCGAGCGCCATCGAACGGACCCTGCCGGAACTCCGCGCCGAGATCGAGGATGCGTTGCGACAGGCCGAGGGCGGTGGCTTCATCCTGGCCCCGGGCTGCACCATCTTCTCGCAAGTGCCCGGACACATCTTGGCCGGTATTATCGATATAGCGCGGGGCCTCTAGTCTTTGCGCAGGGCCGGGCCCGACCCGACCCGAGGTCACTTGCTCCGGCTGGACGGCAGTGCGGTGATGGACGGGGAGGCGGTCAAACTGCCTGACGCCGTGGCCTCATGAAACTCAGCCCCGCGAGGCCGATGCCGAAGAGGGCGAGGGTGCCGGGTTCGGGGAGTTGGGAACTTTCAGATACCATCCAAATCCTTCGCGACCCGGTGATTGCCTGCATCGCGCTCTAAAACAAACTCTCCCGCGGTTTTTGGCAGGGACAGCCAAAAAAAGGTCATCGCCAGCGGCTGAAGTCTGGCGCGCGTTTTTCCAGGAAGGCCGCGGCGCCTTCCTGTTGCTCACCGGACTGGTGATAGCCAGGCGCCACCCGGTCTACAATATCGGCCATCCTGTCGCCCATGACCGGTTCCATGTGAATACGGAAACTCGCCTTTAGCACTTTGAGGCAGGAGGGACTGAGCGCCAGCAGTTCCGCGCACCATTTGGCGACCTCGGCATCAAGCGCCTCCATCGGAACCACCGCGTTGACCAGCCCCCATTCCAACATTTGCCGGGCACTGTATTGGCGCGTGAGCATCCACATCTCACGGGCTCGCTTGTGGCCTAATATGTTCGCCGAGTGGGAAACTGCATAACCGCTCGCAGGTGAGCCGACGCGCGGGCCGGTTTGGCCGAATATGGCGTGCTCCGCGGCGATGGTAAAATCACACAGATAAGCCAAGTGATTGCCGCCGCCGATGGCATAACCTGGAACGCGGGCGATTACCGGTTTCGGGCAGTCAACGACGTAGCGTCCGAGGCGCCATTCGTTGTCTTCGAGACCGCCATCCGCCTCCCATTTGACGTCGCCGCCGGCGCTGAAAGCACGCTCCCCCGTTCCGGTCAGTACCACGACGCCGATATTATTGTCGTCGTAGGTACGCCTTACGGCGTCTTCCAGTTCCGCAATGGTATCGCCCGTAAAGGAATTGAGCGACTTCGGCCGGTTTATCGTGATGGTGCAAACGTAATCTCTAACGTCGAACAAGATGTCATTGTATTTTTCACTCATGACGACTTTCCTTTTGGCATGGTCAGCGCAAATGGCTGACGGCGTGCATGTCCGGGATGGCGACGGTCTCTCTTTAGCCGCCGTACTGTTTCAATTTTTCCCGTGCGATTACCATCTTCTGAATTTGCTTGGTACCGTCTCCGATATGCAAGCCCATGACGTCCCGTAGGCGTTGTTGATGGGGATATTCGCGGCTGTAGCCATTGTGGCCGTGCAGTTGCAGGCACGTGTGGATCACCTCGAAGGCCAATTGCGGCGGCCACCACTTACACATTGAGGCTTCCGCTGTGTGCGGCATGTCATGGTCACGCAACCATAATGTCTGCAGGCAGAGTAGCCGCGCAGCGGCCATTTTTGTTTCGGCCTCGGCCAACGGTTCGGTGACGCCTTGGAAATTCGATATGGTCTGACCGAAAGCTTGGCGTTGCGTGATGTACCGCCAGGTTTCTTCGATTGAGGCATAGGCGGCGGCCAGGCATTGAATGCCGATCAAAGCGCGGGAAAAATCAAAACCGCGCATGACCGCTTTGAACCCCATGCCTTCGCCACCGATCATCCTGTCGGCACCGATCTCCACATTGTCGAAAAAGACCGAGCCGCGACCGATCGACATGCTGCCAACGTCTTCGAAACGACTGACGGAAACGCCGGTGGATTTCAGCGGAACGAGAAACGCGGTCACCCCCGCCGCACCTTCTTCGACAGTGCCCGTACGGGTGAAGAGCACGATTTGATCGGCTTGATCGGCCAAGGAGATAGAGGTTTTCTCGCCGTTCAGGACAAATTGATCGCCCGCGCGTATTGCCGACAGACGAATGTTGGCGGCGTCAGATCCGGCGCCCGGTTCCGTCAGGCCGAGCGCCATGATTTGTGTGCCGGCACAAATCTGCGGCACGGTCTCGTGCGCGAGTTCCGGGGCGTTGCGTTCCAGGATCGAGGTAATCAACGGCGCGATGATTTGCATGTACCCCATGTTCATGTCGGCTTTGGAAATTTCCTCCATCACGATCCCGGTGACCAGAGCGCCGGCACCGAATCCGCCATGTTCTTCCGCTGCGTTTGGTGCGACCAGGCCCAGGCCACCCATTTCTTCGACAAGGGCGCGGTCGAGTTTGCCTTCTTTCTCCCGCGCGAGATAACCGGGGGCGAGCTTGTCCTGGGCGAACCGGCGTGCGGTGTCGCGGATTGCGTCTTCTTCTGAAGAAAATGAGAAGTCCAAAATTCTTACTCCAATAGTGCGGCATTCCGGCCCACAAAATGGTGGGATGACGGCTGCCCCGCGGAATTCGTTCGACGATCCAACCACGAAATTTCATTTGAAGCAAGCGCTTGCTTTCTGTCGGACGATTCTGCTTGGCGGGAGATTGTGACGACGGGTTATGTTCGGGAAAAGCCCGCCCTAAGACGGCATTACCGGACAGTGGCCATTTCAAAAATCGCGTCGACCAACTGATCCAGAGAAATCGTTCCCTCCTGGTCGAACCACGCTGGAACATGACGGGTTGCGCCGCGCAATAGCTCCCGCAAAACGCTGTTGTCTATCCTAATCAGGCCACCGGCCTGCGCCTCATTGAGGATGTCGACCCAAACGGCGTTATACCTTTCGACGTGCGGGGCAATCGCCGCTTTGCCGTCGTCGCTCAAATAATCCCATTCAGTGACGGACAGAATAAATCCTTCGCCCAATTGGTTGAGGATGGCGCGCAACTCTATTCTGATCAGGGCCCGCAAGCGTTCGGAAGTTGCTTCCAACTTCGGCAAATCCGACTTTATTACGGCGATAATGTCATCGATCGATTTCACCATCACGGCCAGTAAAATTTCTTCTTTGCTGGTAAAATGGCGAAACAAACTACCTGATTGAATACCGACTTTCTCGCCGATGTCTCGCACGGTCGTGCGCGCATAACCTTTCTTTCGGAAAAGTTCTCCTGCATGACGGACGATCTCATCGCGCCTGGTCATTTTCAAACTCTCCTTACCCGACCGTGCTGCTGCCGCCCGGTCGCCCATCGTCTTATGTTCTCGACCCTTTGCGCGGAATACGAACGGACAACCGGACACAACCGGTCTCGATAACCTGTCTGCCGGCACGAACGGATGCAAGCACTTGCTTTCACGGGTGATACGAGCGTGAATGCCTTGCCGATGGGCTGTGCGGCACAGCGCTTCATCGAACCAACTCTTCCCTGCAAGCCGCGTCGCGCGTTAGAACGCTCGGCGCCTCCTCAACCGCTTCTTTTGGATACCGAGCCCGGCGGCGCTATGCCTCATACACCGCTTGCCGTGGCTCATTCGGTCGATATTACCGAATAATTGCTGCCCCGGGGCAATGGGGGCGGGACAATGGGGTCAGGTTGTCTAATCGCCGCTGTCAATCCCCGGCCTAACGTTCCACCGTTCTCGTGCTTGGCTTTCTCCCGGAATCCCGTTACGCCGACGCCCTCCAGCGATGAAATAAGGCCACCCGGAGGGTTGGCGCTTGTCGGCCGGCTGGTGCGTTGTGGCCCTTGGCCGATGCCTGGCATTACCCGACGACCCGCTCCTGCCATCCGGCTCGATTATCGCCATGAAAACAGCAGTATATTCCCAAACGTGCTCTAGGGCAGCGGGTCGATCAGCACGCCGGGGTTCAGGATGCCCTTGGGATCGAGCGCCTTCTTGGCCGCGCTCAGCGCCGCCACGAATGGCGCCGGCGCCTGCTGGTCGTACCAGGGGCGGTGGTGGCGGCCGACCGCATGGTGATGGGTGATGGTGGCGCGATGCTTGATCAGCACGTCCGACGCCGCATCCTTGATCCGGCGGGACTGTTCCAGCATCCGCGGCTTGTCGCCCATGCCGTGATAGGTGAAATAGGGTGCCGGCCCGTCCGGATAAGCATGGGTGAAGCGGCAGGTGAGCGCGCCCGGATGCCCGGTGACGTCCTGGATCACGTCCAGAACGGTGCCGGTCACGTCGTCGTACAGAGTCTCGAACCGGTCCCATGTGGTCGAGGTCTCGAAGGTCTCGCGCAGGATTCCGCGCGCGGTCAGCGCCTCGCGTATGTAGCAGCCCTTGATGAAGGCGTCGCGCCAACGGCCGGTCGCGCCGGCGCGCGGATCGTCCGCCGCGGCCGCCGCCTCGGATGGAATGACGCCGCCATGATCGGCGCAGCATTCCAGCGCCCTATCGAGCCACGGACCAAGCGCGTGGTCCGCCGACTCGAAACCCAGCACCAGCAGCGAGGCGCTGCCGTCGCCGACCCCAGTGGCCTTCACCTCGCCGGAATGGAGCAGGCGGCAGTTAGCCGGGTAGAGCCCGGCCTGGGCGATCGCCCGCACCGCGCGCACGCCGTCCAAATATTCCTTGAATTCGACAATCCGCGAGGCCCGCTCGGTCGGCCGGTCCTGCAGGCGCATCCAGGCCTCGGTGATGACCCCGAGGGTTCCCTCGGAACCGATGAACATCCGGTCCGGGCTGGGCCCCGCGCCGGAGCCCGGCAGGCGGTAGGATTCGTGGACGCCGGTCGGCGTGACGATCCTCATGGTCTCGACGAAATCGTCGATATGGGTGTAGAGGGTCGCGAAATGGCCGCCCGACCGGGTGGCGATCCAGCCCCCCAGGGTCGAGAACTCGAAGGATTGCGGGAAATGCCGTAGCGTCAGCCCGTGCGGACGCAGCTGGTTCTCCAGCGCCGGCCCGTAGACGCCGGCCTGGATGCGTGCCGCCCTGGAGTTCTTGTCCACCTCGAGCACCTGGTCGAGCTTTAGCATGTCGATCGACACCGCGCCCGCGTAACGTTCGCCGATCGCCGCTTCGACGCCGCCGACGGCGCTCGATCCGCCGCCGAACGGAATGGCGGCGGCGTTGGCGCCGCCGCACCAGTCCAGCAGATCGATCACGTCCTGCTCGTTGCGGGGATATGCGACAACGTCCGGTGCATTGGTGAAATTCCGCTGAAAGGCGCGGATCTGATCGGGCAACGCCCGGCCATAGGTGTGCACCAGGCGTTCATGATGGTCGGTCGTGCAAATCTTCTTGAGGCTGGCGGGAATCGTGAGACGCGGCTCGCGGAGAGTGATCTCTCCAGCTTCCGGCGGCGCGTCGGCGGAGAAGCCGTCGACCCCGAAATACTCGGCCCAATGGGCCTCGACGGGTTGCATATCCGAGTCGCTCAGGCCCGAGCCTTCGTAACCCCAGCCCCAAAACTTCCGGCGTTGCCCGGTCATCGTCGCCTCCCCACGTTTGTTTACCAACTGACGCAAGCAGCTTCGATCCAAGCTGATTCCCTTGTCTTTGATTTGCATCAATTCTGCGGCATGGGCCGGGGTCGGCGCGTCAATACGGTAAGCGGGGGTGTGCCGTATCAGGAGCGTATGGGTCGCACGACGCCAAAGAGGACAATGGCAGAGATATAGGTCAGCGATATAGCGAGCGACGCGGCCGTCCCACCATAGATGCCCCAGTGCGGAAACGTCACGGTGACGCTTAGGATGAAAAGGAGAATCGACCCCATGCCGATGGGGAAGCTGCGCATCATGGCGTGGGTGTTCGCGACGCCGTAGGTGACGTGAAGGATCAACAGGGTCGGTAGGAACGTGGTTGGAAACCCGGCGAGGATCCCCGTCCATTTGGGCTCCAGCAACTCAGCGACGGTGATGACGATGACGATTAGCACGGCCGCGATACCGCCGCGCGCGAGCAGGAGCCGTGCGGTGTAGCGGACCGGGGTCTCGACGGTGACGAACTCGATCCTGCGAAAAAGCCAGATGGAACCCGCCATTACGGCGACGGTCACGCCGGTGGCGCTGACGAGGGTGAAGGGAATCGCGGCTAGGACGAACGCGACCGCGAAGAAGGCGACGACGCCGGACAAAGTGCTTCCGACGACCGCGAATCTTGTCAGATTCCGTGACGCGAAATAGTAGGCGAGCACGTAGGCGAGCGTCGCCGTGAAGGCGGCGACGCCGTGCGGCACGCTCGCCACGGCGAACTCGATGCCCATGTCGTGGCCGACGAAGAAATAAACGATGACGGCACTGAGCGGCATGCCGGACAGGATGCCTGCGATACGCGGGCTGACCCGTTCCGCGATCGCCGCCATGGCCAGCACGACCGAGGCCGACCACAGACCTTTGGTCAGTATCGAAGTTGCGAGCGCGAGGTCCATTGCGTGTCTGGAACCGAATTGGGGAAACTGTGAGGGTCTTAGGGGCGGACGCCGGATTTCATTTTCGGACCGAGACCCTGTTCGAGCCGGCCCTGCATAGCATCGATGAACTGGCACAGATAGGGCCGGGTCTCGCGTGGATCGATGATGTCCTCGACGCCGAACGCTTCGGCCGTCAGGAACGGTGACGAATATTGCCGCATTTCGTCCTCCAGCTCCTGGGTCCGTTTGGCGGGATCGGCCGATGCCGCGATCTCGCGCCGGTAGGCCGCGGCGACGCCGCCTTCGACCGGTAGCGATCCCCATTCGGCGGACGGCCAGGCAATCTTGAAGTCGAGGCCGTTGTAGTCCGTCATCGCTGCCCCGGCCATGCCGAAACAGCGCCGAACTATGACCGAGGTGATCGGCACGGTGGCCTGCATCTGGGCGTATTGCAGGCGCATACCCTCGACTAGAACCGCTTCGGATTCCGCCTGCGTGCCGATGGCGAAGCCGGGCACGTCGGCGAAGAAGATGATCGGGATATGGAAGCAATCGCAGAGGTCGACGAAGTGGGTCTGCTTGCGCGCCGCCCGCGCGTCGACGGCGCCGCCGAGCATGGGGTTGTTGGCGATGATGCCGACGACCCGCCCGTTCATCCGCGCCAGCATGGTGATCGCCGCGCGGCCGTAGCGCGGTTGAATTTCGAATGTCGAGTCGCGGTCGGCGACCATTCGGATCAGTTTGTGCATATCGTATGGGCGCCGGCGGTCGCGCGGCACGATGTCGAGCAGCGCGTCCTCGCAGCGGTCGGCCGGATCGCTACGGTCGCCCATCGGCGGCAGTTGCCAGACATTCTGCGGCATGTAGCCGAGAAAGCGCCTGATCGTTTCGAACGCCTCCTCTTCGCTGTCCACGGCATTGTGCACCGTACCGGCCCGGTCGACGGCGATCTTGTAGCCGCCGAGCTCTTCCTTGCTGGCGCTCTCGCCGAGACCGCGTTCAACCACCGCCGGGCCCGAGGCGAAGATCTGGCTTTGCCCTTTCACCATGACCGAGAAATGCGACATCACCGCCCGGCCGGCCGGCCCACCGGCGGCAACGCCGAGGATCGCACAGACAACCGGGACCTGTCCCAGTAGCTCGACGAAGATCTGCTTGGGGTTCTGGCTATGCCCCGGCAGGACTGAGTAACCCTTGAGCTTCGCGGTGCCGGCACTGCCGCCGAAGCCGTCGATCAGACGGATCAGCGGTATCTTGTATTCGAGCGCCAGATCATCGACGAAGCCGCCCTGACCACCCTTGCGCCGCATGCCGCCCTGAAAGGTCCCACCGCCGACCGTCCTATCCTCGCCGCCGACAGCGACCGGCCGGCCGTTGATATTGGCGAGGCCCATGACGTAGGGTGTGGGATTGACGTGTTCGAGCTTGCCGTTCTCGTAGCTGCCCTTGCCCGCGAGCTTGCCGACCTCGCGGAACGTTTCCGCGTCTACCAGGCCGTCGATCCGCTCGCGTATATTCAGGTAGCCACGGCCCCGCAACTGCGCCGTACGCTCGGTGCCACCCATCTCGTCCGCCCATTGGCGGCGCTGATTGAGTTCGTCGACTTCCCGCTGCCACGACATCGTCCGGCTTCCTCTCGACATTCGCCTACAGGGCATCATAGGGAGTGACGCGGCAACCTTCCAAGCGAACCGGTCCGTTGGACAGGGCGGAAGTGTCGTGGCTATGGTGCGATGGATCACCGCGTCCACCTTTCACCCGAGAACACCCTCATGACCGAAGCCAATACCGCAAAGCTTTTCGAGCGGCTCGCAGCCGAAGCGCGCAAGACGGGTCGTCTGGCGCTCGCGGAGCCGGACGGCAAAACGCTGCTCGCGGCCCACGGTATTGCGGTTCCGCGTGGCCGGTTCGTCGACACGCCAGACGATGCCGGTCAGGTGTGCGCGGGCTTTGAATTCCCGGTTGCCGTCAAAGGAGTTTCCCCCACCCTCATACATAAGAGCGACGCGGGTGCGGTCCATCTTGGTTTGGGCGATGCCGCTGCGGTCGGGACAGCGTGCGCCGAGATAACCGATTCCGTCGGCGACTTGGATGGCTTCCTCGTCGAGGAGATGGCGCCCGCCGGGCACGAGGTTATCGTCGGCGGTGTGATCGATCCGCAATTCGGGCCGGTCGTGATGGTCGGGCTCGGCGGGGTTTTCGTCGAAGTGCTCGCCGACGTCGCATTTCGCATTTGCCCGATCGACCGGATCGAGGCGGCGGATATGATCGATGAGTTGCGCGCCGCACCTTTGTTGGACGGCGCGCGCGGCGGATTGGTTGCGTCGCGCGAAGCGATCGTCGACGTACTGGTCGGTATTGGCGGTCCGGACGGGCTGTTGTACCGGCATCGTAACGATATAGCCGAGCTGGATATCAACCCGCTCATCGTCTCCCGGGACGGCGCGGTTGCCGTCGACGCAAGGGTCGTTCTGCGTGAGACGCCCTGTGAGACCGATACGCGAATAGACACGGGCATCGATGTTCTCGAGCTTTTCCAACCCCTGTTCGCACCGCGCAATATCGCGGTGATCGGCGCGTCGGCAACGCGGCGGACGCGATCGAATACGGTCATGGACCAGATCCTGCGCTTCGGGTTCGATCGGTCGAAGCTTTACCCCATCCACCCGACGGCCGCGGAAATCGACGGGTTGCCGGCATACCCGTCGCTGCAGGATGCGCCGGAGCCGGTCGATTACGCCTATGTCGCGATACCAGCGCCAAGCGTTCCGGCATTGATCGCCGGTGCGAAAGGCCGCCTGCGCATCGCCCATGTCACGTCGAGCGGTTTCGCCGAATTCGGGCGTCCGGATCTGCAGGACGAACTGGTAGCGGCCGCGCGCGAGGCGGGAGCGCGGATTATCGGCCCGAACTGCAATGGCGGACACTCGCCGCGCGGCAAGTTGACCTTCTGCTACGACGGATTGCCCGACGAAGGGGCCGTCGGCATCATTCTGCAAAGCGGCGGGCTCGGTATCGATACGATCCGGCGCGGCAACAACCGCGGCCTGCGGTTCAGCGGCGTCATCACGGCGGGGAATTGCGCGGATATCGGCGTGGCGGACCTGCTGGAGTTCTATCTCGCCGATCCTGCGACCGAAGTCGTGGGCATGTATCTCGAAGGTGGGGATCGTCGCTTGTTCGAACTGCTGCGCGCACGCAAACCGGTCAAACCGGTCGTGATCCTGAAGGGCGGGCGCAGCGCGCGGGGAGGGGCGGCCGCGGTTTCGCACACCGGTACGCTGGCCGGTGACGACCGGATCTGGGATGCGCTGTGCCGCCAGACCGGAGCCGTGCTGGCGACCTCGCTCGACGATTTCATCGACAAGCTGCTGGCACTGCAGTGCATGGCGCCGCATGCCGACAGTCCAACCGAGCGCGCGATGATGGTGGGCAATGGCGGCGGCACCAGCGTACTGGGCGTGGATGCCTTCGCGCGCGTCGGGATCGATGTCGCGCCTTTCTCCGCGCAAACCGTCGACGTACTGACAGGCATGGGCCTCGACGCGGGCTCCGCGTATGGCAATCCGGTCGATCTGCCGCAACCGGTACTCGTCGCGCGCGAGGGACGGGACGTCGAGCAGATCCTGCAGATGGTCCTGGACCGCGAAGATCCGCAGACGATCGTGCTGCATATCAATCTGGCCGTCGTGATGAGCCTCGCGCACGGCGCGGAGGATGCCTTGACCCATCTCCTCGATGCGCTGGTCCGCGTCAAGTCGGCCTATCCGGGCCGGGCGCATTTCGTCCTTGTCCTACGGTCCGACGGGAACGTCGCCTACGAGGAAACCAGGTTCCGTTATCGCGCACTAGCCCTGGTGCAGGGCATTCCGACCTACGACGAAATTCCGGCTGCCGCCAACGCCATTTCCGCGGTCGCTCGGCATGAACGTTATTTGGCACAAGTTGGTGGACGCGAAAGGCCGTCTTAGCCGCTGTGCCGCCAAACCTGCGGATAAGACGGCGGTGAAAGCGCGTCCCCATCGCCGAAGTCGTCGTTCAGCAGATGCTCGTTCGGCCCGGGGCGCGTGTCTTAAACCACGTCGTCGCCGGTATAGCGGACCGTATAGCCGCGTCTGCGGACATCGCCGCGAAGATTGCCGCCCGAACCATGTACGGTCAAGCCGTGGAAAACGTATGCGTCGCCCGGTTCGAGATCCCAGCTGACGATATCGTAGTCGCCGCGCGCCGTATCGATATCGGGGATTTTGACATAGTCCGGATTGCGTTCGTAATCGCCGTGCGAGGTGGTGTCGCCGAACCGCTCGGGCTGGAACCATTTGTCCCATCTGTGCGAGCCGCGTACGAATTCCAGCGCCCCGCTGTCGGCCGTTACGGGGTCGGGCGAGATCCAGAAAGACAGGACCTGCCAGCCCCTGATCGGCCAATAGGGCTGGTCGCTATGCCATCGGGTCGGATTGGTGGTGCCGGGTTCCTTCACGAACATCTGGTCGTAAAGCAAGCTTACCGTTTCGCTCCGCAAAAGCCGTGCGGCGAGCGCCGGAAGGGGAGAACTCGCGCAGAATTCGTGGAAAACTGGGTCGTTCTCCCAAATCCGTAAGTTACCATGGAATTTTCCGCTGCCGTCTTTGGCGGGGTAGGCGTGGACAAACGGTCCGGGATCGGCGATGTCGCGATCGATCGCGGTGGCGATCTTTTCGATCCATTCCGGCGAAATTACGCCTCGGAGGACGATCGCGCCGTCCTCTTCAAAGGCGCAGACCTCCGCGTTGCCGATCATAGGGGAGCCCACGTCACTCATCGGCCGGTACTCTGCCGACCATTTTGCATTCCCATACGTCCGTTACAGCAAATATCCCAGCGCGCTTGGTCAGACTACACCATGTCCTAGACTGGCGCGCATTTCCCGATCCTTATATAAACGCGTTCTTCATCGATTTCAGTCGCCCGCAACGCGCCGAAAGGTACTCCATGCGCAATCTCGAACTTCCCGGCCGGTCGCCGGTCCATGCCACCAACGGGATGGCGGCGACGTCGCACCCGCTCTCGACGATGACCGCGATTGGGATCCTGCAGGAAGGCGGCAATGCGATGGACGCGGCGGTGGCGGCCTGCGCGGTCCAATGCGTGGTCGAGCCCGGGTCGACCGGAATAGGTGGCGATTGTTTCATGCTGTTCGCGCCGGGCAATGGCAGCGATATCGTCGCCTTCAACGGGT
>CAYLTU010000174.1:0-12406 GCA_964386465.1 uncultured Rhodospirillaceae bacterium | reverse complement strand
AAAGGTCCGGGTTCGCCAACACACGGTGGCCCGGCATCATGAAATCGGTGCTGATGCGGTCGCCGAATTTCCAAACGCGGCCGGTTCTGACGGTTTCCATGGCTTCGCTCTCCTTAAAGATATTCGCGTGGATCGACGATCTCGCCCGCGAGCGCCGAGGCCGCGACCGTCGCCGGACTGGCCAGCCAGACATGCGCCAGCGGACTGCCCATTCGGCCCGTGAAGTTGCGGTTGCTGCTGGAGATACAGGTCTCGCCATCTCCCAATATGCCGAGATGGCCGCCATAACACGGTCCGCAGGTGGAATGCTCGACCAGCGCGCCCGCATTGACCAGAGTTTCGAGATAGCCCGCCTTGAGCGCTTCTCCGAACACCGCCTGCGAGGACGGGCTGACCAGCATGCGCACGTCGGGATGGACCTTCTTGCCGTCCAAAACCTTGGCCGCGACTTCCAGGTCTTCCAGCCTCGCGTTGGTGCAGGAGCCCAGGAACGCCTGATCGACCTTGACCCGCTCGCCCTTCACGCTTTCGACCGGGACGCCGTTGCCGGGGTCGCCGGGCCGCGCCACCATCGGCGTCAGATCGCTCAGATCGAACTCGTACTCCGTTTCATAGGAGGCATCGGCATCGGCCGATACGTGCTCGTAGGGCCGGTCGAGGCGCCCTTCGAGGAATGCATCGGTTTTATCGTCACCCTCGAAAATCGCGAATTTCGCGCCGACCTCGACGCCCATGTTGGTGACTGTCCAGCGCTGCGCGATGCTCATCTGGCTCGCGACCGGCCCGACATATTCGACCGACCTGTAGAGGCCGTAGTCGGTGCCCAGTTCGCTGGCCACCTTCAGGATCACGTCCTTGCCGACGCACCAGCCCGGCAATGTGCCGTTCAGGACGACCCGAACCGATTCCGGCACCCGGAACCACAACTCGCCGAAGGCGAGCACGTGCACGGCGTCGAGATTCGCATTCGTAACGCAGGCGTTGAACACGCCGCCCGCGGTCGAGTGGGAGTCGCACTGGGCGATCAGTTCGCCGGGCGCATACATCCCGTTCTCGGCGAAAACCTGGTGCAGGATGCCGCCGCGGCCGTATTCGAAATAGTTCGTGATGTCGTATTTCTTGATCAGGCGGCGCAGCTCCTTGACCTTGTTCGCGGCCGCGATGGTCGGCGGCGGCGCCTGGTGATCGTCGACCATGAACACCTTGTCCTTGTCCCATACCCGATCGACCCCGAGCGCTTCCAGGTCGGCGAGCCGGTGCCCGCTGGTCGCATCGACCTTGCACCAGACATATTGCCCAGGTTTTACGGAATCCGCGCCGGCGTGGGCCGCGAGGATCTTCTCGGCGATTGTCATGCCCATGACGTCCTCCTATGCGTTGTCGACGGCGTATTGCTTCTCGAGCTCGTAGATTTCCGGCAAACCGAGCAAACTAGTCGTCGCGTTGAACCGTTCGGTGTCCCTGGGTTCGCCAATACCGCCACCCTCTTTCAGATCGAGTAGCGCCTGCCGCACCGCGGCATAGGACAGCGCGTGTCCGCCGCCGGTGATCATGACCTTGAAACCACGCGACGCGACCTCCTGCACCGGCTGAAGCTGACCGTTGTAGAGGCTAGGGATGTCCTGCTCGACCAATCGGGTCGTGTAGGTGTCGAGATCGTCGAGCGTCTTGATCCCGTCGACGAAGACAAGATCGGCGCCCGCAGCCCGATAGGCTTCGGCACGGCGGATCGCATCTTCCCACCCGTTCGGCGCGACCGCATCAGTCCGGGCGATGATGACCAGATCCGGATCGCTGCGCGCATCCAGGGCGGCGCGGATTTTCTGGACATGCTCTTCCATCGGGATGACTTCCTTGCCCTCGAAGAACCCGCAGCGCTTCGGGAATATCTGATCCTCCAGATGCATCGCCGCCGCGCCGGCCGTCTCGTATTCGTGCACGGTGCGCTGCGCGTTGATCGCGTTGCCGTAACCGGTGTCCGCGTCGGCGATCACCGGCACGTCGACCGCGTTCACGATATAGCCGAGATTGGCGACCATCTCCGCCATGCTGGTCAGGCCGACATCCGGCAGGCCGATCTGCGCCGAGGTGCCGTGACCGGTCATATAGACAGCCTGGGCGCCCTGCCCCGCCGCGATCATCGCCGTGAAGCCGTCATAGACGAAGGGGGCCAGGACCATGCCGTCGGCCATGGCCGCCCGTAGCGTTGCGCGGGAACCGGTCATCGTGCGCCCTCCTTTTTGACGTCGTAGCGTTGTTCCAGTTCGTAGACCTCCGGCACGCCGAGGATGTCGTTGACCGTCTCGCCCTCGCCGGGCGGACCGAATTGCGCGACCGTCTGCCGCGTCGTGCCACTAGCTTTGAGCTCCTGCATGGCCGCCGTCGCGCTTTTGAAAACCGCGGCCAAAGCCAGTCCGGCAAGGATTTGGATCTTGAAACCCTTCCGCTGCGCTTCCTCCGCCGTGACGAGGCCGCCATTGTACAGGCACGGAACACCTTGCAGCGCCAATTCCTTGCTGTAGATGTCCAGCTCTTCCAGCGTGCGGATTCCGTCGACGAAGATCAGGTCCGCGCCGGCTTCGCGGTAGGCCCGCGCCCTGGCCAACGCGTCCTCCCACCCGTTCGGCGCCAACGCGTCGGTCCGCGCGATGATCACGGTGTCCGGATCGGTACGCGCATCGAGCGCCGCCTTGACCTTCTGGACGTGTTCCTCGAGTGGAATAACCGCCTTGCCTTCCATGAAGCCGCATTTCTTGGGGAAGACCTGGTCCTCGATGTGAAAGCCCGCAACGCCGGCGCGTTCGTATTCGCGCACCGTACGCCGGACATTGATAATGTTGCCGTAGCCGGTATCCGCGTCGGCGACGACCGGCAGGTTCGTGGCCCGGCAGATGTAGCGCAGGTTCTGCGCCATCTCGGTCTGCGTAATCAGGCCGACATCGGGATAACCGTAACGCGCGGCCGAACCGAACCCGGTAACATAGACCGCATCGAACCCCGTACTCTCCACCGCCTTCGCGAAAAGCGCGTTGTATACACCGGGGGCCAGAACGAGCCCCTGCTCCATCAATTGGCGCAACCGTGTTGCCTGTCCCATGACACTATCTCCCTGCAACTGTCTCCGTAGCAGGAATTATGGCACCGGTGCGGCAAAGTGCAAAAAGTACGCGGACGCTACCCGACGTAATTGGCGTTCGACGGGAACATGTAGCGGTTGGACTCTTCGTCCTGTTCCGTCTTGAAAGCGTGTTTCTCTGCGAGCGCGACGACGCGCTTCGCGGCGGGCCCGGCGGAGATGTCGTCGACCAGGCGTTTAAGATTAGTCAGATCGTCCCAGGCGGTCGGATCGAGCACCCGCGGTATCAAGCGGGCCCAGCCCCATACCGCCATATCGACGATTGAATAATCGTCGCCCAACACGAAGTCCTTGCCCGACAGCTGGTCGTCTAGGATGCAGTAATGCCGCTTCGCCTCGAAACGATAGCGATTGATCGCGTAGGGCAGCGTCTCCGATGCGTAGGCCTGAAAGTGCACCGACTGTCCGGAATAGGGCCCGACGCCGCTGGCGACGAACATCAGCCAGGACAGTAGCTGGCCTCGATCCGGCGCCAGGAACCGGCCCGTCTTCTCCGCCAGATAAAACAGGATCGCGTTGCTGTCGAACAGGACAGTGTCGCCGTCGACCAGGCTCGGCGCCTTGGCGTTCGGGTTGATCGCCAGGTAGTCCGCCGCGAACTGCTCGCCCTTGCGGGTGTCGACCGGGATCGCCTCGTACTCCAGCCCGGCCTCCTCGAGGAACAGCGCTACCTTCATCGGGTTGGGTCCGAGATTGTAGTAGAACTTCAGCACGTATCGTCCCCGATTGGCTCAGGCGCGGATTTGCACCGGCAAGGACCGGATACCGCGGATGGAGTTGGAATAGACCCGCTCCGGCGTTCCGACGATCTCGACCTGGAGCCTCCGCTTCAGCATCTCTTCCCACAGGATCTGCAGCTGCAGCTCGGCCAGCTTGTCGCCGACGCAGCGGTGGATACCGGTGCCGAAGGCGAGATGCCGGCGCGGCTTGTCGCGGTCGATCATGAAACGCGCGGCGTCAGGAATCGCGTCGTCGTCCCAATTGCCGGAGACGTACCACATGATCACCTTGTCGCCTTCGGCGATCTTCTTGCCCGCCAAGTCGACGTCGCGCGTTGCGGTGCGGCGCATATGAATGATAGGCGATTGATATCGGATGATCTCCGGCACCAACTTGTCGATCAGCGACGGATCGGCGCGCAGTTTGGCATCCTCGTCCGGGTTATCCGCCAGCGCCATGATGCCGCCGGACATCGAATTGCGCGTCGTATCGTTGCCGCCGACGATCAGCAGGATGACATTGCCGACGAATTCCCGGTCCGGCATGCCCGCCGTGGCGGGGTTGTGCGCCAGCATGGAGATCAGATCGAATTTCGGCTCGGTCTTGGCCCGGTCGGCCCACAGCTCCTGGAAATACGCCGTCATCTTATCGAGCTCCGCCATGCGGGCCTCTTCGGTCGGCACGATCGGATCGGGCGCATCGACATCGACGGTCGCGACATCGGACCAATAGGTGAGCAGATGCCGGTCCTCCCAGGGGAAGTCGAACAGCGTCGCCAGCATCATCGTCGTCAGTTTGACCGAAACCATGTCGACCCAGTCGAAGGTCTCGCCACGCGGCAGACCGTCGAGCACGGCGGCGGTCCGTTCGCGGATCAACGCCTCCATGTTATTCAGGTTCGTGCGGGCGACGATCGGCGCCACCGTCTTGCGTTGTTCGGTGTGTCGCGGCGGATCCATCCGGATGAAGCTCGACGTCTTCTTGTTCATCGGCCGTTCGGCCAGTTGAATGCCGCCGAGCGTCGCATCCGACGAGTAATGACCGTGGTCCAGCTCGACCTTCATGATGTCGTCGTACCGCGTCACCGACCAATAGGCGCCGTAGGGGCTGTCGGAGCAGAAATGCACCGGGTCCTCACGCCGCAGGCGGGCGAACAGGTCGTAGAAGCAGTCCTTCTGGTAAAGCTCCGGGTCGCTGACGTCGATTTTATCCAGTGGAATCGTGTCTGCTTGTAACGTCGCCGGGCCATTGTCGTCTGGCATGGCCAATTTCTCCTCATCTCTTAGGAAAGGTAAGTCAAAGAGTTGAAGAGGGCTACCGGCATTTCGGCGCCGAAACGAGAGGCGACGTAGAGACTAACGGATCTTCAATACGGACGTCCTGGCATTGCCCATGACATTGTATGAAGTGTTTTTCACGACGAAACGGCGGAACAGGGGTTTTCCGGAATCGGCAACCGCGATTACGGAGTAGTCTTTTCCAGCCTGTACGATTTGCTCGACCGGCTCTCCAATACCAACCTGTGCGTCAGCGACAGCGATATCGATTTTCGCCAGCATCTCTGCTGCTTTCTCCAGGACACGCTCGGCAATCGGTATTTCTTCGTTGTCCTGCGCGACGGCAAACAGGGTAATCGGATCGCCGCTGAACTGTGCCAGGACCGCATCGCGGCGCATGGCATCCAGCGAATTCTTCGTTCCATCCGTACAGATCAGGTGCCCCTTGCCGTTGGCGCTGCCATTGCCCCGCGCCACCATTACGGAGCATGGCGCCAACATGGCGACCCTCTGTGCGATACTCGCATCGAAAAAAGCGCGTATCTCGCTGCGCCAATTGGTCGGCGCACCCATGATCATCAGGTTGTAAGGGCCCAGTTCGTATTGATCGAGAATACCGCTGGCGGGATCAGGCGCCGTTTTCAATTTCAACACAATACTTTTCCCGCTCGTGTGCCGGTATTCCACCTTGTTGTCGCCGAGCGGATCGCCCCAGGTGTCGGTATGCGTGACCGCCGCGTTCCAATGCGCGGCCATTTCATCATCGCTGACCAGCATGCCCAGACCGCGTTTCAAATGCTTTATGCCGGGAAGCTCCAACCCCCAATCGAGCATGTTTTCACGGGCGACGCGAACTTGCAGCCCGCCGGTGCGGAGACCCTGGTCGATCGGCCGCACGTAGAGCAGGATGATGTCGCAATCTTCGTTGTCGGCGAGTTTCGCTGCGAAGCGCAACCCTTCGTAGGACGCGTCCGACCCGTCGATGCAGACGAGCATACGGAAGCGCTTCCGCCGTTCGGCGCGAACCGCCTCGAGTTCCGCCTGGAACACATTGTCATCTCGTATTTTCTTGAACCCGAACATCGCGCGACTCAAATGCCGACCAAGGGCCAATAGAGCGACGCGGCCAGGATCATCAGCACGACGGACATCAGAACCATGCGCCAGCCGACGATGAGAAAGTCCGTCGTTTTCAAATAGCCCGATGCGTAGACGATCGTGCAGGCCGGGGTCCCGACGACCGTCAGATAGGCGAAGGCCGACGATATCGCGGTGATGAAGCCGAGTACGATCGGGCTTTCGTTTGCGACCGTCGCCAGCTTAAGGACGATGGGTCCCAAGACCGCCACCGCTGCGCCGTTCGACATGGTGTTGGTCACCAGAGTCGTAAGCGCCGAGACGGCAGCCCATAATCCGATCCCTTCACTCGCCCCTAACGGCGTCAGCAGGGCGAGAAAGTTCCCTGCAATCCATTGCGCTGCGCCGGTATCCTTCATTTGCACGCCAAGCGAGATCGCCGCCGCATAGAGCAAGACGACGCCCCAATTGACGCCTGAATTGATATCCTCCCATTTTACCAGGCCAGCGATCAAAAACAGTGCGGCGCCCATCACGGCGATGGTTCCCATGCCAAATTCGCCCGAAAGCATGACCCAGCCGACGAGAATTAGGCCGAAAAATAGGATGGACAGCCAATCACCCGGCTTCATGGGGCCTTCCACGATGATTTGCTGGCGCAATTTCGCCACAGCCCGTGACAGGTTGGTGTATTCGGGTTTGAAAGTACGCAACAGGATGAGTGTGACGAACGGAAGCTGAATGAGGAAGACCGGATAGGCGTATACGATCCAGGTGACGTAATCGATCAGGAACTTGCGCGTTTCCGGATTGGCCGGATCGAAGAAGAACTCCTTCCAATAACCGATCATGATGGCGTTACGCGCGCCGCCCGACGGCGTGCCGATACCGGCGACCGAACAGCCGTAGGAAATAGAAAACAGCAGGACGGCAGCGAGGCCGCGGACTTTCTTCGGATCATCCGAGGTCAGCGTAATCAAGGTGATACCGACGGGCAGCATCATCGCCGCCACGGTATGCTCGCCGACGAAAGACGCGAGGATCCCCGAAACGACGGATATGCCGAAACAGATCCGCGACGTCCGCGTGCCGGTAACGCGTACGATGAGCCAAGCGATCCGCTTGTCAAGCTTCTGCTTGACGACCGCGACCGCAAGCATCAGCGATCCCATGATGAACAATACGGAATCCGTCATCAGCGTCTTGGCGACGGTTGTCGACTCCAGGCCGAGCAATATGACCTGCCCGACGATGATCAACAGCGCCACGGTCGGTAGCGGCACCGGTTCGGTCACGAAAAGGATGATCGCGACCGCCGACATGGTAAGCACGATCTGACCTTCGCGCGTCAGACCCTCGGGCTGTGGCATCGTCATCAACGCGAAGCCGACCGCCAAGGCGACGAAGAACCAGCGCTTTTCCCAGAAATAGTAAAAATTGATTTGCGAACGAACCAGCAGCATTCGCTGGTAGCCGCGACGGCGAACCTTGATGGACCAGGGATCGTGCGGTTCCGGCGCACGAAGGCTGTCAGTGACCAGGCTGTTCGCCATCAGTACCCTGCCCGTCCGCACCGCTTCATTCCGGCGCTCCCGCGATGCGCACCTAGCCCTCCATTCGCCGGGCTCGAAAACCGGCCAACAACTCGCGGCACAGGCTGAACTAACTGAGCAAACATTTTCTATATATTACTCAAAACGCACTCAATACTACCAGATAATTACTCAAAATAGAATGGATGACGGCAGAATATTGCGTACGTTGACTTACCCAAAGCGGACGCCGATTTGAACCAATCGCCAACATGCCCGCTGCGCGGTGCTCCGTACGATAGGAACCCCGCAGGGTCGATCGGTGAGATTTAGGTTTTGAGTTAAGGCTTTATTACCCGTAACGTGACCCGGTAATTCCGGAGGCCACCGTTGCCGTCAGACCAAGATCCACCGTCTTCATCGACAGGCCATCCCGGCCCTCTTGAGCTGGCGGTCAAGCTGGGACTCATCGTCCTGCTGATATTGCTGTGCTTCCAGATCATGGCCCCGTTCCTGCTGCCGGTACTCTGGGGCGTCATTCTGGCGATCGCACTGTATAGCGGCTTCGCGCAAATCTCCCACTGGCTGAACGGCCGCGAGAATTGGGCAGCCGCATTGATTACGCTGCTCACATTGATTCTATTGCTCGGGCCTGTCGGCATTCTGGCCGCCAAACTGGTCGAAAATCTGCAGGACGTCGCCACCGAGTTGCAATCGGGCGCTATTGAAATCCCAGCGCCACCGCCGGCTGTCATCGGTTGGCCCTTCATCGGGGAGCCGCTTTACAATTTTTGGACGCTGGCGGCGACCGACCTCGAATACGCCATCTCGGAACAGGCGAGCTATTTGCAGGATGCGGGCGGTTGGCTGCTCGATCTCGCGGCCGGTCTGGGCGGCGGGTTCCTGCAGTTCCTGTTCGCCGTCCTGATCGCGGGCTTGCTGTTGCCCAACGCCGACAACGCGCGGCGGGCTATTTTCGCTTTCGCCGACAAGGTTACAGAGGCAAACGGCGCCTATCTCGTCAATCTGTCCGGCGCGACGATCCGCAACGTAGCGGTCGGCATCATGGGTATCGCACTGCTGCAGGCTTTGTTGTCCGGCATGGCGTTTCTCGCCATCGAAATGCCCGCGGCCGGCCTGCTCGCCTTTCTCGTCTTGCTGTTCTCAGCGGTCCAAATCGGCCCGTTGATCGTCGTGGTACCCGTCATCGGCTATGTCTTCTGGACGGTCGACCTGCTGCCCGCGATCCTCTTTACCATCTGGATCATACCTGTCAGCTTCCTCGACACCGCCTTGAAGCCGATTCTTGTCTCGCGCGGTCTGGACACGCCGATGATCGTCATATTCATCGGCGTCATCGGCGGTACCCTGTCCTTCGGCATCGTCGGATTGTTCGTCGGACCGGTGGCGTTGGGTATCGGCTACAAGCTGTTGGTCGAATGGACCCGGCGGGAAGAGGATGTGAAAGTTCTGGAGCCAGGAGACTAGCGCGTGGTGCCGGGTCCCCTAATTCAACATTATCACCCTGGCGTATTTCATCGGGTCGATCCTGCCGGCGATGCCGCGCCCCTTGTCTTTGACATCCCCCGAAGCGGCCACGACTACCCGAACGACTTCCGGTCGCCCGCCGGTTTCGACGAGGTGAAGAGTTCGATTTCCATGTATGTCGAGGCACTCTTCAATCAGGCGCCGGAGCATGGCGCGACTTGGCTGTACGCCTGTTTCCCGAACGCCTATATCGACGCCAACCGCCACGAGAACGACATCGATCCCGCGCTGATCGACGGGACCTTGGATGTTCCGTTCGCGCCGACCGAAAAGTCCCAGTTCGGCGTCGGGCTGATCCACCGGGTCTGCGACGGCACGGGTGCCCCGCTCCAGCAATTGCCGATAACCGTCGCGGACCTGCGGCGGCGTCTCGACGGGTTCTACTGGCCCTACCACAACGAGCTGACCGCGATCTTGGGCGAAATGTGCAAGCGATCCGGCATCGCCTTCCATGTCAGTTGCCACAGCATGGCATCGATCGCCCGCGGCGTTTCGAAAGACGCCGGCGCGCCACGCTCCGACTTCGATATCGGCGACCGCAACGGCGAAACCTGCGACCGCGGTTTCGTCGACACGGTGCAGAAATTCCTCAGCGGCCTGGGCCACGACGTCACGATCAACAAGCATTTCGCCGGCGCCGAATGCATCCGTAAGCACGGCGATCCGGCGAACGGGGTCCACAGCCTGCAAATCGAAACCCGCCGCGGCCTCTATATGGACGAGGAAACCTACGAGAAGCGGCCCGAGTTCGAGACGGTTCGCGGGCATCTGGGGGAATTGGCAGCGCATTTGGCGGCGTATGCGCGCGAACAGGCGAAGTTGCCGGATTAATCCCGCGGCAGTTGATGCTTCAGCACCTTGCCGGTCGCGTTGTGCGGCAGCTCTTCCATCATGCGGACTTCCTTCGGCACCTTGTAGCGCGCCAGCTGCGACTGGCAATGGTCGATGATGGCTTGGTCGTCGAGATTGGCGCCTTCCTTCAGGACCACATAGGCGCGGCCAATCTCGCCCCATTTCTCGTTCGGCACGCCGATGACGGCGTTTTCCAGCACACCGTCGAGTTGGAAGATCACGTTCTCCACCTCGACCGGATAGACGTTCTCGCCGCCCGAGATGAACATGTCCTTGTAGCGGTCGACGATGTAGTAATAGCCGTCCGCATCCTGCCGCGCGGCGTCGCCGGTGTAGAAGAAGCCGTCTTCGGTGAAGATCTCCGTGTTCAGATCCGGCCGGTTCCAATAGCCGGGCTGGACGTTGGGCCCACGGATCAACAACTCGCCTGTCTGCCCCTGCGGCGTATCGCTGCCATCGTCGTCGACGATCCTCAGTTCCGTATAGAGCGGCGGCAGGCCGGACGATCCAACCTTTTCCAACGCCTTGTCCCCGCTCAGCAGCAAGCCGAGCGGACCTGTTTCCGTCATGCCCCAGCCCTGCTGCAGCTTGATCCCCTTCGCGCCGAACTCTTCGATCAGGGCCAAGGGCGCGGCCGCGCCGCCGACACTAAGGCAGACCAAATTCGAAAAGTCCGCACTGGCGAACCCAGCGGTCTGCGCCAGCATAAGAAAATTGGTGGGCACGCCCAGCGCGTGCGTGATGCAAATCTCCTTGTCGCTCAGCAACGCGCAGAACTGGTCCGGATCAAAGACGCGCATCACCACGTTGGCGCCGCCGATATGGAAGATCGGATTGGCGTAGACGTTTAGACCGGCGGTATGGAAGGTCGGCAGGAAGATCAGGTTCTTGGATCGCTGCGTCAGCTCCACCGCCATGTTGCAGTGGATCGAATTGAAGACACACATTGAGTAGGTGATCATCGCGCCCTTCGGCCGCCCGGTCGTGCCGGAGGTGTACATCACCGTCCAGACATCGCTCAGCAGATTGGTCCGCGACGGCAGGTCGCCGGACGCGCCGGCGATGCCGGCTTCGTAGGCGCTGTCGCCGCCATTGGCGATGTCGATCGCGTGCTCGATGCCGGAAAGCCGCGCAACCTCCGCCGCCTCGCCGACGAATTCGACACCATGGACCAGAACCTTGGGCGTCGCGTCGTTGCAGATGAATTCGAGTTCCGGCACCGCCAACCGCCAGTTGAGCGGCAGGAAGATGGCCCCCAGCCGCGCGCAGGCGAACTGGATCTCGAACACGTCGGGATCGTTGTGGCTCAGCACCGCGACCCGGTCGCCCTCGCCGACGCCGAGCGATCGCAGATAGAGCGCCACGCGCGTTATCCGCGCGTCGAATTGCGCGTAGCTGAGCCGCCGTCCGGAAGCGAGATCGTAAATGGCCTCGCGGTGCGGCGAGACGCGCGCATGGTGCGCAATCCAGTCATTGGCGGCGATCGTCATCGGTCCTCCACAAATCCATTTGCCGCTTGGATGCGGGCATTCCGTATCCTAGCGTTGCGTGCTGGATAGCTGAACGGAGGCGGTAATGGAATACGGAATTTGCATGTTCGCGACTGACTACTCGATGCCGGCGGCTGACCTCGCCATCGCCGTCGAGGAACGCGGGTTCGATGCCCTGTTCATTCCCGACCACACGCATATTCCCGCGAGCCGAATTTCGCCGTTCCGCGTCGGCGGCGAACTGCCACCGGACTATTCGCACAATCTCGACATGTTCGTGGCCCTCACCGCGGCCGCGGCCGTGACCAAACGGATCCGAATCGGCGCCGGTGTGTGCCTGGTCGCCGAACGCGACCCCATCATCATGGCCAAGGAGGTCGCCAGCCTGGACCATGTTTCCAATGGACGATTCGATTTTGGAATCGGCGGCGGCTGGAACGTGGAGGAGTACGAAAATCACGGCATGCCCTGGAACCGACGCTGGAAGATCGTGCGGGAACGGATCGAGGCGATGCAAGCCATCTGGACCCAGGAGGAAGCGAGCTATGACGGCGAATTCGTCAAGTTCGACAATATCTGGTCCTGGCCCAAGCCAATCCAGAAACCCTACCCACCGGTTTTCGTCGGTGGCGATGCGCCCGGGACCTTCAAGCGGGTGCTGAATTACGGCGACGGGTGGATACCCATGCTGGCGGAAGCGAACAATACCTTCGACCTGAAAACGGAACGGATGGCAGAGCTGGCGGGAATTGCGAAAAAGGTGGGCCACGCCCC
>CAYLTU010000173.1:0-12441 GCA_964386465.1 uncultured Rhodospirillaceae bacterium | reverse complement strand
AAGTGGACTAATTTTACGCCGCCCTCTGGACTGGTTTTGCTCCGCCGTTGACATTCGTATTCATCCATGGTCTTTCCTTAAGTGGCTCCGCTCCTCGTTACCATCCTGCCGTCGGCGCATACCGGGCCGCCGACCCCGAACCTTTTAAATCCGACAGCGGTTAGAACAATGCGCTTTATCAGTTCCGAGGACATATCGAAAGGCGATCGGGCAGATATCAGCTTCTCGACGGTGCCCGCGTAAAGCCATGCTGCGGCAGAATATTAAAGGCTCGGTGTTCTGCCGAGGTCGCCGCGCACGGCTTCGAAAGCATGGCCGACACGCAGGAGAACATCGTCCTCATAGGGCTTGCCGGCAAGTTGCACACCAAGGGGCAGACCGTTTGCAGCAAAACCACCGCAGACCGTGAGGGCCGGCTGGCCTGTCACGTTGAACGGCATAGTGAGGTAAGGTTTGCCATTGAACGGGAAAGTCGGTGAATCGTTGCTGAACCGTTCCGCTGGGCCGTACTGGTTGGCGGTGAGAAGTATATCGACCTCTGCATCGGCCATCGCGGTGTATGTCGCTTCGGTTAACCATCGGCGCATACGCATCGCGCCAATATAATCGTGCGACGCAATAAAGGCGCCCAGCCGAGCCCGGTCCCGGAAGAACGCACCGTAGCGTTCCGGTGTCGCCAACAGGCCGCTCCGGTGAATGGCAAATGCTTCCGAGAGGATGATGATCCGCCCACAGGCATTATAGTCAGCCGATTCCGGTAGAGTGATCTCGCGTACCTCGAGACCGGCTTCGCTTAAACTTGCGGCCGCGTCATCGACAACGGCGATCGTTTCTTCGTCCGCCAAGCCGTCGCGCGCATACCAATCACGAACCAGACCAACCTTCAGCCCTTCGATCGGTGCGCTAAGCGAGGCAAGATAGTCCGGTATCGGTGTGTCCACGGACGCGGGGTCCTCGGGATCATATCTGGCGAGTACTTGCAACATAATCGCACAATCCTCGACCGTCCGCGTCATCGGTCCGGCATGATCCTGCGTCCAACTCAGCGGGAAAATCCCGCGCCGGCTAATACTTCCATAGCTCGGTTTAAGGCCGACGATGCCGTTCACACCAGCAGGACTTCGAATTGAACCGCCTGTATCCGACCCCATTGCCCCCATTACCAGTCCTGCTGCAACTGCGGCGCCGGAGCCACTCGACGAGCCGCCCGGGACATGGTCCGTATTCCACGGGTTTCGGGCGGGAGGCCACGGCAAATCGAACGAAGGGCCACCGAAGGCAAACTCATGCGTCGCCAGCTTAGCGACGAAGACGGCGCCTGCCGCGCGCAGTCGCGCTACGGAAGCCGCGTCTTTGTTCGGGACATGATCCTCTAGCATGCGGGAATGGCACGTTGTACGAACGCCAGCTGTATTGTAGATATCCTTCAGGCCGATCGGAATACCGTGCAGGGGGCCTAAGTCTTTACCAGACTGTAACTCGCTATCAGCCTTTGCGGCAGCCGAGATCGCTTCCTCCGTCATGATCGTAATAGCGCTGTGCAGATTACCCTGCGTGGCTTGAATGCGCTCCAGCGACTCCGTTACGAGACCGCGCGATGTAACGTCGCCGGCGCGTAGTTTCCGGGCCGCTTCAGCAATAGTGAGGAAACTCTGACCATTCATCGTTTAACCCGCGTCGTTGGCATGACATAGGCTATCGCGGGTTCGTCTGGAGAAAGTGGCCCATCTGGAATTCGAGCCAGAAACTCCTGGAGACCCTCATAACCCTCGATCATTCGTTGTCGTTCCGCGTCGTCCAGTTTCAGGCCGGCTGCCTGGGCGATAACGTCGAAGGATTTTTCATCCGCCATTGCTTGTTCCCCTTGGTGCGGACATCACAATTTATGTCCATAACGGTTCGCAATCCGTCGCTTGTCGAACCATACCATAGACCGGTAATGAAATTCATCGCACTAGCGACGCGCGACGCTAAAAGCTGTTGGCGCCTGATCCGCGCGCGCCATCGAAACAGACGAGGACTGGCTGGAGGCCGCGCGCCGCGTCAACATGACGGTACTCAAATAACACAAATAAGAGGTGGTGAAGGAAGCTGTCTGACTGCGGACGGCCGGGGCCGGAGCGGCGTCCTGTTGGTATTTCTACTTTGAGTGTTCTAGGGTAACAACTGCATCGGAAGGGACGGTGTCGTGAATGAAAGTAGATAAAGGCAGGAAAACCCGCCCATAGCTGTCCTCACAGATGCGATTTTTGCGCTCCGTTTCGGAGCCTAGCTTGTATAGTTCGGGAGAAGGAGGACCATCGTGAATAGTATTTGTAAACGATTGCGGCATTTGCCGCGCATCATCGCCGCCACCGCGGCGGTGGCGGTAGTTGCCGGATCGCTGACCGTTTCAAATTCGGCACGTGCCGGCGGGACGCTCCGGGTGGGCATGACCGCGGCTGACATTCCGTTGTCTTGGGGTCAACCGGACCAGGGCTTCGAAGGCTTCCGTTTCATGGGACTGATGCTCTACGACGCGCTGATCAACTGGGATATGAGCTCGGCGGACAAAGCCTCAGGACTGATTCCCGGCCTCGCCGAAAACTGGGAAGTCAATCCCAACGACAAAACCAAATGGACCTTCAAGTTGCGCCAGGGAGCGAAGTTCCACGATGGCTCCGAGTTCGATGCCGACGCGGTGTTATGGAATTTCGATCGGCTGTTTGATAAAAACGCACCGCAATACAGTGCCCGCATGGCTTCGCTGGTGAATTTCCGAATTCCGTCTCTGGTCTATGATGCCGGCAGCAATACTAAAGGCTGGAAAAAGATCGACAAATACACCGTTGAATTCACCACCAAGGCACCAGACAGTTTTTTCCCCTATCAGATTTGCTACATTCTGTTGTCGAGTCCGGCGCAGTTCGACAAGACCGGCAAGGACTGGAACAAATTTGCGCTAAATCCCTCCGGCACCGGTCCCTGGAAGTTGGTGAAGATCGTCCCCCGCGAGCGCGCCGAATTCGTTCCTTTCAAGGAACACTGGGACGCCAGCCGACAGCCGAAACTCGACAAGGTAATCACGATACCG
The DNA here is from genome assembly GCA_964386465.1 of uncultured Rhodospirillaceae bacterium. Classification (GTDB taxonomy): domain Bacteria; phylum Pseudomonadota; class Alphaproteobacteria; order UBA8366. Next base: position 9,368 of record CAYLTU010000173.1, on the reverse strand, counting down.
ATTCCCGATCCGAACGCGCGTACAGCGGCGCTGCTGTCGGGTCAGGTCGATTGGATCGAGGCGCCCGCCCCAGACGCTATTCCGAAGCTCAAGGAACGCGGCATGGTGATCTCCTCGAATCTCTATCCGCATATCTGGTCATGGCATCTTAGTCGGGTCGAGGGTTCGCCCTGGAATGACGTCCGGGTGCGCAAAGCCGCCAATCTGGCGATCGACCGGGCCGGCGTGAAGGCTCTGCTGGGCGGCTATGCGATCGAGGCAAAGGGCCATGTTTCTCCGGCCGACCCGTGGTTCGGCACGCCCAGCTTCGAACTCAAATACGATCCGGCGGCAGCCAAGAAGCTGATGAAGGAAGCAGGTTACGGGCCGGGCAATCCGCTCCAGGTGAAGATAATGATCTCGGCCAGCGGTTCGGGGCAAATGTTGCCTCTACCGATGAATGAGTACATCCAGCAGAACCTTAAGGAAATCGGCATCGACGTCGAATTTGAGGTGATGGAATGGCAGAGCCTGTTGGATCGCTGGCGTTCCGGGGCCCAATCAAAGCAGGCACAAGGCGCCCACGGGATCAACGTTAGCTATACTACTCAGGACCCCTACAGCAGTTTCACCCGCTTCCTGCGCTGCGATCTGCACGCACCTTCTGGGGTGAACTGGGGCTATCACTGTAATAAGGAGATCGACGAGTTGCTGAAGAACGCGTCGCTCGCCTTTGACTCCAAGGAGCGCGATCGCTGGATCGCGAAGCTACACACCATAGAAGTCGATCAGGCGTTATTCATCTGGGTTGTACATGATGTGGCGCCGCGTGGCATGACGACCAAGGTGAAGGGCTTCGTTCAGGCGCGGAACTGGTTCCAGTCGCTGACGCCCGTCCACATGGAGTAGCGTTCGGCCGCGCAATGGTGCGCCGGGTCTGCCGCCAAGTTCGGTGGAGCCCGGCGCACGCCGCGTTTTAGAGCCTATTTTAGAATATGTTTGCGTATCTAATCCGCCGAGTTTTATACGTTATTCCAATCAGCTTCGGCGTGACCGTGCTGGTGTTCGCCCTTGTGCACATGGCGCCGGGCGATCCGCTTAGTGCGGTCGTGCCGCCCGACGCGCCGGAAGAAATGGTCCAGGAGCTCCGGAAGGCTTACGGTTTCGACAAGCCGTTGCCGATCCAATACGCAACCTGGCTCAGCCGGGTTCTAATTGGAGACCTGGGTGTTTCGGTGGCGCGCGGCCGCAAGGTTACCGATGAACTAACCATTGCCGTTCCCAATACCTTCATTCTGGCGGTTGGCGGCACTTTGCTTGGGTTCACGTTGGGCGCCTTCTTTGGTGGTGTCGCCGGTTATTTCCAGGGGCGCTGGATCGACAAATTGGCTACCGCAATCGCCATCACCGGGATCAGCGTGCCGCATTACTGGCTCGGCATCGTGCTCGTGATCATCTTCTCGGTTGAAATGAATGTACTGCCGTCATTCGGTATGGGACCCGGCGGTTCTACGGCCTGGCAATGGAATGCCGAAAATATTAAACATCTAGTGCTACCGTTGATTACGCTTTCAGTGATTCCGATGGGTATCATCACACGGACTGTCCGCGCCACGGTCGCCGAAATACTGAATCAAGAATTCGTGCAAGCTCTGCACGCCAAGGGCCTGCTGACGTACCAGGTGCTATTGCACGTGGTCAAGAATGCCGCCCCGACGACGCTGGCGGTTATGGGGTTGCAACTCGGCTACCTTTTGGGCGGATCAATCCTGGTCGAAACCGTATTCCAATGGCCGGGCACTGGCTCGCTGCTGAACAGTGCGATTTTCGAGCGTGACCTACCCTTATTGCAGGGCACTATCCTAATCTTGGCGATGTTCTTTGTGCTGCTGAACCTTTTGGTCGATATCGTGCAGTCTGCGATCGATCCCCGCATGGTGCGCTGATGAGCCGACGCGCGCTCGACAAAAACCAGCAGGCGACCGTCGACTCCGCCCAGGTGGCGGTTCAATCCCGTGGGTATTGGGCCACGGTACTGATGCGTCTTGGCCAAGACAAGGTTACGTTAGTTTGTGGCGCGGTGCTGCTGACGATCATCCTGTCGGCGGTGTTCGCGGATGCGATCGCGCTAGTCGATCCCTATAAGGCCAATATGCTGAAACGGTTGAAACCAATTGGCACGCCAGGTTTTCCACTGGGTGGCGACGAGATGGGCCGGGACATGCTGACGCGGCTGCTCTACGGCGGGCGGCTGTCGCTTTTTATGGGGGTCACGCCAGTAGTCTTAGCGTTGGGTATTGGCGGTCTGTTGGGACTGGTGGCCGGCTTTATGGGCGGCCGCGTTAACATGCTCATCATGCGGGTGATGGACGTATTCTACGCCTTCCCCTCGGTGCTGCTGGCGGTAGCGATTTCAGGCGCGCTTGGCGCTGGCGTTGGCAATGCCATCGTCTCCATGACCTTGGTTTTCATACCACCGCTGACACGGGTGACCGAAAGCGTCACCACGCAGATTAGAAATCTCGATTACGTCGAGGCTGCCCGCGCTAGCGGCGCCGGCAACCTGATCATCATTCGAGTTCATGTGCTGAGCAACGTGCTGGGGCCGGTGTTCATCTATGCGACCAGCCTGATCAGCGTCAGTATAATCTTGGCGTCGGGGTTGAGTTTCCTTGGCCTCGGTACCGAGCCACCGGAGCCGGAATGGGGCCTGATGCTAAACACACTCAGGCAATCCATTTACGTCAATCCCTGGGTAGCGGCACTGCCGGGCGCGATGATATTTTTTACGTCGATCACCTTCAATCTGCTGAGTGACGGGGTGCGCAGCGCGATGGATGTCAGGTTATGAGGCGGCAGTCGTGAGTTCCTCCCATCCCAAACCCGCTGGGATCGCGGCTACAGGGTCGAGCGATTTGCTGATGGTCACCGGCCTGCGTAAATATTTTCCGGTCCTAGGCGGCATCATGAACCGTACCGTGGCGCAAGTGCAGGCGGTGGACGACGTCAGCTTCTCGATCCGCTCGGGCGAGGTATTGGGGATCGTCGGAGAATCGGGCTGCGGTAAATCAACGACCGCGCGATTGTTGATGCATCTGATCAAATCCGATGCCGGCGAGATCGCCTTCGACGGGCAAACCGTCGGCGATGGTGATGGCCTGGAACTCCGTGAGATGCGGCGCCAGATGCAAATGGTGTTCCAGAATTCCTATTCCTCGCTCAATCCCCGGCTGCCAATTGAGGAAACTATCGCCTTTGGTCCAAAGGTCCACGGCACCCCAACGGACAAGGCGCGCGCCCGCGCGCGCGATATACTGGGGAAGGTAGGGCTGGATCCGGGACAGTTCATCCGCCGCTATCCTCATGAACTTTCCGGCGGGCAGCGCCAGCGGGTAAATATCGCCCGCGCCCTGGCGCTGGAGCCACGGTTGCTGATCCTTGATGAGGCAGTTTCGGCGCTCGACAAATCGGTCGAGGCGCAGGTTCTCAACCTGCTCCTTGATCTAAAACAGGAATTGGCTCTCACTTATATCTTCATCTCCCACGACCTGAATGTGGTGCAATATGTTAGCGACCGCGTGTTGGTCATGTATCTCGGAAAGATTGTCGAAATTGGCACTGTCGACGACATCTACGAACGGACCCGCCACCCCTATACCCAGGCGCTGCTATCGGCGATGCCGTCGATGGATCCCGACAAGCGCATCGAGACCCCGCCACTGACCGGGGATCCGCCCAACCCGATCAACCCGCCGCCAGGGTGCCGTTTCCATACCCGGTGCCCATTCGCCGAGGCTGTCTGTGCTGCCCGCGAACCCGAACTGGAATTTAGCCTCGCCACGGATGGGGACGAACACCGTGTTGCCTGTCATATGAACACGGCCGACTCCGGTCACACTCGGGTGCCAGCCTGAGAGAATAAAGCGCGTACAGGGAAAGACCTAAGCATGGCCGAGGCCCAAGTGACCGAAAACCAGCCGATCATCGACGTTGCCGATCTATCGGTCGAATTCGTGAGCCGAGACGCCACGGTGCATGCCGTTAATGGCGTTTCTTTCACGCTCAATCCGGGCGAAGTTCTCTGCATCCTCGGTGAATCGGGCTCCGGTAAGAGCGTGACCTTGCGCGCCTTGATGCGTCTGCTGCCAAGTCAGGCCCGGGTTTACGGTCAGGTGATGGTCGGTGAGCAGGATACCTTGCGAATGAGCGAGCGTGATCTCGCTGACCTGCGTGGTTCGGAAGTCGCGATGATCTTTCAAGAACCGATGGTGGCGTTCGATCCTGTCTACACGGTTGGCCGCCAAATCATCGAAACCATACGGCGCCATGACAAGGTCGATGGCCCGGAGGCACGCCAGCGCGCACTTAAATTGTTTGAACGGGTGCAGATTCCCTCGCCGGAACGTCGGCTTAAGGCATTTCCGCACGAACTTTCGGGCGGCATGAGCCAGCGTGCGATGATTGCTTTGGCGCTGGCTTGTAGCCCGCGCGTGTTGTTGGCGGACGAGCCGACCACCGCGCTCGATGCAACGGTCCAGATCCAAATCCTGCTGCTCCTCCGCGAGTTGCAGCGTGAGTTCGGCATGGCGGTAATTTTCGTTACCCATGACGTTGGCGTCGCCGTCGAGATCGCCGACCGGATCGCGGTGATGTATGCCGGCCGCTTCGTCGAAACGGGCCCAGCCCGCGAGATCATGGGCAACCCCCGCCATCCATATACCCGTGGTCTGTTATCTTCGACGGTTCAAGGCCAGCTCAGGGGCCAGCGGCTGGAAGCAATTCCCGGTTCGCCGCCCGACATGACCCAACTCGCCGCTGGCTGTGCCTTCGCGCCCCGTTGCCGGCATGTGCATCCCGCCTGCCTACGCGAAGTGCCAGCCGAAACCTGGCCCACATCCGACAACATGGTCCGCTGCTTGTTGTAGAATGTGCCGTTTGACGAATTTTTTTGCCGCCGTGGCAAAAAAAGTTCAACCACCTTCCACCAAGATTGCGAGGTCGCCCCCCCCAAAGTTAGAAAGAGGACGAAAATGTACACTGTCAGAGGAAAGTGGTAGTGCCAGACAGTGCTGTGCCTCTGCATCCTTGATTTCATGCCCCTGCTTGGCAGCCATGCGATACCACTTGATCGCTTCCTTATGGTTCTGGGCAACCCCTTCTCCGCGAAAGTACATACGGCCCAGAAGCACCTGCGCCTCCGCCACTCCGTTCTCAGCAGCAGTGCGAAGCCACTTGACCGCGTCATTATGGTTCTCAGCAATCCCTTCTCCGCGAAAGTACATCGCACCCAGCATTAAATGCGCCGACGCTTGTCTTTGCTCAGCTAAACGCTTCGCTGATTAAATTTGGCTTCTTCTTCTGCCTTCTTACGAGCGATATCAGCCTTGCGTTCTTCTTCTGCAGTATTAGCTGGTGGGGTGACCTTCTGGGTATATTGGAGAATACCGTCCTTCCAGATGCCTTCCTTTATCCGGCCATCGGCTATGGTGCAGGTGCCGTGTCCGTGGAATTCGCCATCCTTGAATTCACCGACGTATTTGTTGCCATTGGCTCTGGTGATGGTGCCCTGCCCTCACGTAGCCAAGAAGCACGGCAACCGTCAGGCAGATGGTGGCGGCAAAGCGTTTCATAGCGAACAGTCTGCCAGCATTCTTTTGAATTTGGAATTCTGTCACGAGTGGAGCTGCGCGTTGTGGAGTATCCGCGCCGCGATGCAGAGCGTTCACTCGCCACACAAAAGAACTGCCGATTAGCCGTGAGGTGGGGGACGACCAACCAGCGGTTCTCACACAAGGACATGATCAGTTAACCAAGGGAGAAAACCCGACCAACCGATAAAACACCCTAGGATCCAATGGAGGCGAAAGGTTCTTCAGAACACGCTCCGAGTGTTGGGATTGAGCGTGTGCTCCGGTCCTTTGTGATGCCAGTTGCTCAACCGCATCTCCGCGTCGCGAATAAAATTATCGTTCAGCGAGTTCGACATGCCCCTGTTCTAGGGCGTGGAAGATCCTTGCCCAACAACATAAGATCAGACTGATGACGCATGACGACCTGATCAAGTCCCTAGTGAGAACGCCCAGCGGGCTATGGGAATAGGGACTAACGCCTGTCTGCGTCATTCCGGTTCGCTAATGCGCCCGGAATGACAACAGGGCCCTAGTCGGCGATCTCGAGCTCCATCAATGGCACATGTTGTTGCGCACCATAGATATCGGTGTCCCCCGGTGACCCGGACGGAATTTTGCGCGGCAAAGTGATCTTGATCGCGTAGGCGACGTCCATTGGAATAATCGCTACTTCGTTATCCGTGACGCCGTAAAGTGGGCTCAGCGAGCGCGGAGATAATACGCCGCTGTCTCGAACTTTCTCGTATGTCGCCTGATCTTCGAACATGATGTCGAGGGTGAACAGCAGCGCTCCCGCGTTCTTGGAGCGGATGACCTTGGCTATGTCCCGTAACTTTGCCATCAGAGTGCCTCTATCTCCATGCGCACCGCTTCCAGCGGATGATCGCATTCCATTACGTGCCAAACACTGAACTCATAGACTTGGCCGACCGGCATGTCGGACGGCGAAAAGGGGATCGCCATGTTGCCGGAAATACACATTCGGCCTTCGAAATCGCCGTGCAGCAGTAGGTAGCGAATTTTAGCGCAGACGGCCTTGGAGATTTCCTCCGTGTCGCCAATCACATCGACCAACAGGCCAAGCTCGTGTGCCGCCGTCTCCTTCACGGGCTCGATTTCGCCCATGGTCGCATTCTTGCCGTAGATATGGATGTTGATCTGATAGGTCGAGGGCTCTATGCCGAGTTGACCCGCCTCGAATGTCGCCCGCTCTTTGCAGTGCTCTATATAGGTCTCGATCTGTCCGGTCAGGATCGGGTCGCGTGTGCCCGCCATCGAGACCGTGCGGTATCCGAGCGAGCGCACTCCCTCGAGCTTAACGGTGTAGACATTCGCCGGCTCGAAGCGACTACCGGTCACCTTGACTGTGCGGTCGTCGATCTGAGCGAAAGCGGCGTGCGTCGTGTCGACGAGGCCGGTCGGCTCTTTCAAGTGATAGGGACTCGGATTTTCGTAGAGCGTATGGGCGGCGACTCGGGTTCGTGTCACGCGTTTATCGGGATGGCCCGGTTCGACAGTAAAGTGATCGTCGTAGAGCGTGCCGATGACGCCGTCACCACCGAGGCGGGGCTCTGCGACTTGGGCGCCGCATTCGATGATTTTGCCGAGATGCCAAGCGAGGCCTGGATCGGCGCCCCGCATCAGCGGGATTGCGGCGTAAATAGCTGCGTCGCTCGCCCGCCCGGCGATCACCACATCGGCGCCGTCCTCAAGCGCCTTCTGGAACGGCTCAGGTCCCATCATTGCGACGACGCGGTGCGAGTTCTCGATTTCTTCCTCGGTGAGCTCGGCGATCGGACCAAGCGGCGCGATCTTGCCGGCCTTAACCTTTGCCTTCAGCGCGTCCTTTGACTGCTCGCTCCGAATTACCGCAACTTTCGGATGGAGGCCATTTTCGGTCGCAATCTCGCGCACGATCTCCATCAGCCAGTCGACATGCGGATCGCCGCCGCCGCCGCCGGCAGAGCCGATGAATACCGGGACACCCTTCTTCGCGCCTCCCACCATCATCAGGGCCAGGTCGCGCTTCGCCGCGGGCCGCGACACAAAGGCCTGTCCCGCACCGAGATAATACGGCCCCGGATCCATCGAACCCGCATCGGCCGCTATCAAGTCGAGTTCCATCTCGAGCGCGCGCTCGATCGATTCCTCGGCATAGCCGTAGCCGAGCATTCCAGTGGCCGCCAACATTCGAATCGGTTTCATCTGCGATCTCCCGCGCATCGTTGGGTTCGTTGTGACGCTATGTTAGATTAACCTGAGTAGGCAGGCGGGGCTATCCTGTCGCCTTTACAATCTGTTTCTCATACAGCGGTCACTTATTAGGCAAACGAGGCTACGATCCAATAAATGCGATGGGTGCTTTTTCTCCAGTGTCTAGCCCCCTAGTTCTGTGCCATTGCTGATTAGAGTTTCTGGCACCGGTGGTCGCATGTTCAGGGACTGATGAAGCTTCAGGGCCTTTTTTAACTGTAATTTCGCCTTTGATTGCCCATGGACAGTGTTACTCAGTTTGCGTTTGGGGCCTGTGTCGGGGTAGCAGTTCTAGGCCGCAAGGTTGGCCCCCGACGCGCTGCCCTCACCGGCGGCATTCTCGGCACATTTCCCGATTTAGATGTGTTTCTGGCGCCCGACGATCCCATCGAGGCGTTCGTGCAGCACAGGGGCTGGACACATTCGCTGTTTGTCCACGCTGCCTTGACGCCGATCTTTGGGGAGATGATCAGGCTCTTGCTCAAGCCCCTCCACCCCGACCGGTTTCTCGCCTGGGCTGCTGTTTTCCTGTGCTTCACTACCCACGCTATTCTGGATGCCGTCACGATTTATGGGACACGCCTGTTGTGGCCGTTCTGGATCGAACCTGTATCGGTGGGCTCGATATTCATCATAGATCCGCTCTACACGCTGCCGCTGCTCGTCGCGATGGTCTGGGCGATCTTCCTGCGACGTTGGACGCCGCGGTACCGCAAGGTTCTCTCCCTTTGCCTTGGATTTTCCATTGCCTATCTTGGCTGGACGGTCCTCGCGCAACAGATGGTCGACAGCAGGGCCGTTACGTTGTTAATCGGGAAAGGCGTCACGCCGGACAGGTTGATTGCTACTCCGACGCCCTTCAATACCGCGTTCTGGCGCGTGATCGCCATCGACGGCGAACAGAGCTTCAATCTTTACGTACCGGTCTTTGGTGACCCGGAGCGTGCGACGCTATATGCATACGATCGCAATCTGCAACTCGAAAAATGTTCTGCCGACGATCCCCGCATAGAAAAAGTGGCCCAGTTCAGTCGTGGCTTCTACCGACTCATAGTACGGGATGACGAGGTCAGCATCGCCGACCTGAGGATGGGGCTGACGCCTAATTATGCCTTCCAGTTCGTTCTCGGCCGCCTGGAACAGGGCAAGCTGGTTCCCTCGCCCACCCGACGGTTGGAGGGCCGTGGAAATATCGGCGAGGACCTCAATTGGCTCTTTGCAAATATTCGAGGTATTCCCGCAACTCGGCAGGCAGAGACCGCCGCGAAAGTCAATCCGGCACGCTACGCCGCTCCGACCCCGATCGACGCCCGGCCAACGCCCGCCTGCTAGATCGTGGTGCCTGACTTTGCTTCCCCTAGGCGTCCTGGTCACAGAACAGACGTATGTGGATGACAGGAACCCATACAGTTACCGGAAGGTTCCGTGGCTTGCCCGGAAGCACTCCATGAGTAGCCGATCGCGCCCAGGCGCAGGGCGTCCTTCACCGCGCCGTGAAGCACCTCG
>CAYLTU010000172.1:0-12445 GCA_964386465.1 uncultured Rhodospirillaceae bacterium | reverse complement strand
GGGGGTCAAAATTGGACGCTGTTAGGGGGTCAATGTTCAACGCTGATTGACACATTGATTGCGACGAACTATGGAAGCTGAATCACACTAGGTTCTTATAGTTGGTGTGCTGATTCACGTGAAATTCAGTCCATTGAATTTCACGATCAGGACACTAGGACACTGCGTCATTCACGCTTTCCCGCCTCCGGTTCATCGACCGGTGTATCCTTCTTATAGGAGTCCTCGATGCTTAAGATATGACCTAGGTCATAACTGTTTCTGCGGATCTTATTGGTGCGCTCTTCCACCCATTCGTCGTCGACCGAAAGACTTTTGCAGTACAGCGCATGGGCGCAAAATAGGGTGCCCCATACCATTACCGGCCAATGGAACCAGCGCGTTTCGGAAAAAATCAGATCCGTCGCCAAGAGCGCGATACTTGCGAGCGCAAAACAAGCAATGTGCATACGTAATAGCCGCGCGCGTTGCGCGCTCTGATCATCGGAATTCGACCCAGCCATGACACTCTTCCTTCAATCGGTCAGACATCTATGATATGCGGTCTTTCGTAGCGAATAGAAGTGGCTCACCGATTTTATCGACAGTCGCGGCATAACAGAAAACGGTTTCGAATGAAGAATTTTGTCTGGCTGGCGCTCGTATTCACGCTTGCCGTCAACGGCGCCACCGCGAAGCGGCCGCAAATCCTGCCGGAACCGATGTTGGTCAATTTGTTCGCGCTGACCGAGGCATCTGCGACACTTCAGATTTGCGCCGAAAGCGGTTCGTACGATGGTCTACCGCCAGACCGGAAGGCGTTGTTACAGCGGTTACATCGCGGAATCGATACGCTCGTGCGGAAAATCGCCCGAAAATATGACGACGACCTGTTCCCCTTTTTCGTGCAGTCCCGCGACGATGCCGCAAAGCGTCCCGATCGGATCGAGACGATACGCAAGCAGTACGGGTATTGCGGAAATGGGATGCTCGAGCGGATGAAACGCTACGTCTATGACAGCCGACGGAAGCTAGATTACTTTCTGTCGCAGCAGCCGGATGCGCGGTAGACCGTTCTCAGGCTGCATTCGCCGAGCGGCCCAGCCGGTTCAACAGAAAATCGACATCTTCCGGACTTTCGCCGTCGACCAGATCCTCGAACTGCGTCAGGACACGCTCCAGCATACGGCGGGTAATCGTATTGGGATCGCCGTCGATGCGTTCCAGTTCGGTCTCTCGCAACACATCCAACGCTATCCGATAGGCGTCGTAGAGCGGGGCTGGTAGCTCGCATTTCTCATAGAGCGATTTGAACCCCAACGCGCCTTTATCGTGAATCAGTTTTCGCGCATTCAAAACCGAAACACCTGCCATTTTCGCCAGTGCGGCCTCGAAGAAATTCAAGTCTCCGACACAAATCGCCCGCAAAAGAATCGACGCTGTCAGACGGCCGTTGCGCGCAAGCGCATCGACCAACGCATAGACATCGTGCTCGTGCGCATCTGCCGTAAGCAGGCCCAAAGTCGCACGCTCACGGATTTGCAAGACCAAATCGTCGGCGAGTCGGTTAGGCAGTTCATGATGGGTCACAAGCCGATCGACAAGCTTGTCGGATACTTTGGCGACAAGACGTTCCGACACGGCGATCGGCAAGGTCGAGCGCATGACGAGCGGTTCCTGAACCGCTTCGCTATCGCCAAATTTATCCACGACCTTGTGCATCGTCTGGTCCGTCAAGTCGGCGCCTTCATTCCCGACCAAAGTCGCGACAGCGGTTTCGTCGCCACGATCGACAAGGACATCGGCAACCGCTTCCGATACCGTTGACCTTCCGGCGATCGCGGTTTGCCTATGGCTGCCCTGGGTCCGAACGATATCGACGAGATTTTCGTCGGAAAGCGCTTCGGAAAATTCAAGCATCGGCATCGCCACCGCGTCGCTCGCGTCCTGCGCCAACGTAACGGCGACATCCGACGACAGTTCCGGTGCATTCTTTAGATGCGAAACGAGCGCCAATCGGACACGCTCTTCGGCGTCCTTGACCATCACCCGAAAAATGTCTTCGGCGATCTGACGTTCGGTATCGCTCAACGACCCGCGCTCGTACCGGCTCGCGACCTTGTCCGCTGCGATAGAGCGGTTTGCGGCGGACGGATCGTCGATCAATCGCGCGACATCTGAGACGGATAGTTCTTCGGGCATGGAGCGTCGTTTTCCAAATCGAGAATTCCGGCCCATCATGTGACGGAAAAAAAATTAATTAACCATTAAGAGAACGCGAATGCAGTAGTCAGGCCACTAGCGGCCCTTCGGGCAACGCACGGCACTGTTATTTGATCGTGCGCGCGATTGCGGGTAGAAGCCGGGGCCATGAAACGATTGATCGTCATGTTTTTCATGCTGGCCGCCTGGTGTGGCGCCGCCGTCGCAGACCCCCTGCTTCTACCCGCGGACTTGGCGCATCGTCAGGCGAAATCGGGTGAAATACTGCTGATCGATATCCGGACACCGCAGGAATGGCGGCGGACCGGCGTGCCGGACGGCGCCATCCCGTTGACCATGCACACGGCAAAGGACGCATTCTATGACCGCGTCCTGGCCGCTGTCGGCCGCGACAAGACGAAACCGGTCGCATTGATATGCGCCGCGGGGAACCGGTCGCGCTGGGCGAGAGATTTTCTGGCCCGAAACGGGTTCGCCAGCGTCGCCAACGTTGCCGAAGGATTCTTCGGTAACGGTGTTCTGCCGGGTTGGCTGGCACGCGGCCTGCCAACGGTGAAGCACCAGCCCTGATCGTCGCCACGAATGCCGCGTACTGCGCATTGGTGACGAGGGTCTTTGTAATCTCATAGGCAAGCAAGGTAACCGGGGCCCGCTTGAACTCGCTCTCGTACCAACGGTTCTTACGGGTCACGCTGTGTCCGTAAGCAGCTTCGTCGAGCCGATAGGCGTATTCCCGCTCGGCATCGTCGGATCCGCGAATAAAGGGCCCGGCTGAAATTGCAAGTAATTCTAGCGAAGGCGCTTCGCTGCCAGCCCAAGCGCGCGGCGGCGCGGCAATCAGCGTGATCAAAAGCGTCAGCGCCCAACGTTTCAATGCGGGTCAGCCCATTCGAATTTCCGCGCCGGACATACTGCCACCGACCGTACCGGCATGCCATGGCCCCTCAGCCGAACTCGCGCAATATTGATCGGTGTGCGACTAGTGTGATGGCGCCGGACGATTGGTCGAAACGGGCTCTAGCCTCGAACGACGAGGACCGAACAGTCGGCATCGCGCACGACGCGCGAAGCGTTCGGCCCCATCAAGAATTTGCCGGCGCGAGGGCGGCTCGCACCGAGCACGATCAGGTCGGCCGCACGGATACCGTTGATGTTCTTCGTCGAGCCACCCGTGGTGTGGGTGCACTTGATACCGTGTTTCTTGGTGCCACGGTTGACCAGTTTGCAGATCGCCCCGCCGACTTGATAGTAGACGCCGGTCTGGCCGCCGGTACCGATGGTGATGAATTTCTCCGCACTGGCCGGCACGGCCGCGAGCGAAAATGCAGCTGCCGCTGCCGTCGCTAACAATGCATTCTTGATGGACATCGAAAGTCTCCTTTAGTCCTGTTCCTCGCGGTCAGAGCTGCTTGCCAGCCATAACCGGCGAATACGTCGCCGGGCAGGCAAACACGCCCGCCGAAACGCCGAAAAGATAATGATGAATTATTGAGGAAACGCGGCCACGCCGGATAGCGTGCCCGATTGTCTTCAGACGCTCAATTGACCGGAAACCGGCCACGTATCGTCCCCCTGTTCTACCGGCCTCTTTCGTGGGCCGTATCAGAACAATACGTAAAAGCAATTCTATTTCAAAGTCAATGCTTTAGTCGCGCAAATCTCGGCTCCGGCCGCGCGGTCCTAAGGGATCAATCGGCAGTCGATTCAATCGCTGCATCAACCGCTTCGCCAAGGCGTTCGGTGATGTCGGCAACATGCGATTCATCGATGATGAAGGGCGGCGCGAGGAGGACATGATCGCCCACCCGGCCGTCGATCGTTCCGCCCATGGGATAGCACATCATGCCCCGCGCCATGGCTTCCGCCTTGACCCGCGCGTGCAGCTTGAAAGCCGGGTCGAAGGGCGCCTTGCTTGCCCGGTCCGAAACCAGCTCGATTGCCCTGAATAGACCCCTGCCGCGAATATCACCGACATGGTGATGATTGCCGAAACGCTCATGCAGCGCGTCGTTCAATCGGTCGCCCATCGTCCGGACATTGGCGAGCAGTCCATCCTCCTCGATCGCCGCCTGCACGGCCAGCGCGGCCGCGCAGGCGACCGGATGGCCCATATAGGTGTGGCCGTGCTGGAAGAATCCGGAACCGTCGCGGATCGCGCCATAGACCTTTTCCGTCGCCAAAGCCGCGCCGATCGGTTGATAGCCGGCGCCGAGACCCTTCGCGCAGATCAGGATGTCGGGCGTTACGCCTTCCTGCTCGCAGGCGTAGAGTGTCCCGGTTCGACCCATGCCGCACATGACCTCGTCGAAGATCAACAGCACGCCATATTGGTCGCAGATTTCGCGGACGCGCTTGAAATAGCCCGGCACGGCCGGGACCGCCCCCGCTGTCGCGCCGACGACCGGCTCGGCGAGGAACGCCATGACGGACTCAGGGCCGAGTTCGAGGATCTTCTCCTCAAGCTCGTTCGCCACCCGATGACCGTAATCGGCCTCGCTTTCGCCGTCGCGCTGATCGCGATAGGCGTAACAGGGCGCGATCATCTGCGTGTCGAGCAGGATGGGCTCGAACATCTCGCGCCGCCACATATTGCCGCCGGCCGACAGGGCGCCCAGCGTATTGCCGTGATAGCTCTGCCGCCGCGTGATGAAATGCTGTCGCTGCGGTTGACCGATTTCGACGGCGTATTGCCGCGCCAACTTCAGCGCCGCTTCCATGGCTTCCGAGCCGCCGGAGACGAAATAGACCGCTTCGAACCCGGCAGGCGCCGTCGCTATCATGCGATCGGCCAGGTCTTCCATCGCTTGGCTGGTGAAGAACCCGGTATGGGTGAAGGCGAGACGGTCCACCTGATCCTTGATCGCCTGCGTCACTTTCGGATGGCTATGCCCAAGACAGGACACCGCGGCACCGCCGGAGGCGTCCAGGTAGCGGTTGCCATCCGTATCGACGACATAGACACCATCGCCATGTGATGCGATCGGCGGCACGACCCGCGCGTTGCGGTGGAAAACGTGGCTCATAAGCGCTCTCTTTCGATCAATTGATTTATCGCCGCTGCCGGGCGGTCTTGTCTCGCGGATCGTCGTTCTGCTCGCCGACTGTCAAGGCCCACTCGACCAATCGACGCATCGTCTTGCCAAGCGCAACATCAAAGGCGCCGATGATCTCCTCCATCGAATTTTCCTTGGCGTCGATCAGATATTCAAAGTTCTTAGAGGCGAGGATCGATCGTTGCGGCATTTTAATCAGTTTGGCGTTGAGGCGGACACGGATGGTCGGCGGCGCGATATCGCCGACACCGCCTTCCGTATTCTGCGGCAGGCGCTCCGCGAACTCCGCCTGGAATTCGCGCAGTTCAGTCTTCAGGACATAGTCCGCCCTCAACCCGATCGCCTCGCGACCGACGGCAACGATCCGATCGGAATTTTCGAAGGACTCTACGATGAGCGTCTGGATCATCCGCGGCGCAAGATCGGTCCAGTTCGAGAGCTGGAAATAACGCATCTCGATCGGACTGTCGCGCAAGGCGATCCGCGCCGTGTTGAGCCCGGCCTGGGCCTGCGGCACCTCGACGAGCAATTGCCAGTCGACCGAGGGCAGCTTTTCCGAAAATGTGCTTTTCGGGGTCAGGACATACATGCGGGGCGGCGCACCCGTCCCGGGAAGTTCAAGCGAACAAGCCATGACCAACCCGGCCATCGTGGCGATCGCAAGCCACCGCACCGACGGTTTTCGGTCTCTTAGGGTAAATTTCCAATTCATCGTACGCCGACTCCCCGCTGCGAATCACCAAATAGGAACCGCGCCGGATCCCGTTCCAGCTGCCCGGAAATCCGCGACAGTGCTGTCATCAAATTCCGGGCTTCCGCGACCAATTGCGTGAATTCATACAAACCGGAACTCGTGAAATCGTTAATAGGCCCCCGGTTTTCCGCCAGCAGATCGGTCAATTGCTCCTGGGATTTGCCAAGTTGAAGCGCCGCTTCCTTTACCGCGGCCATGGTTTCCTTGGTTTGCGGACCGATATTGCCAAACTCTCTCGAAAGATCTTTCGACAGCTTATTGATCTGACCGATCGTGCTGCGCGCGTCTCCCGTAATCAAATTGACGTTCTCGCGGACATCGCCGAGAAGGCCACGCGTATCGCCAAGCGTGCCTTTCGCCATGCCGGACAGCTCGCCGATCGTTTTTCGCAGGTCCGTAACCAGAAGACGCGCCTCGGTCGAGGCTTTGTGCAACTCGGTTACCGCGTTGGCGCCGTCGGACAGGAGCGTTTTTATGTCGTCGGACCCCGAGGCGAAGGATCCGGTGATCGAGTTCACATTCGCCATCGCTTCTGAAAAATTCTTCTGAGTGGAGTCGCCGAGCAACAGGTTGGCCCGGTCGACCAGCGAGATAACCCGGTTCACCAGTTCCGGCGCCGCCTCGATGATCTCCTGCAGCTGCGACGGTTTCGATTCGATGACGGGATTGCCCCGACCGGGGATGCGGCGTAGCTGCGGCGCATCATGCGTTCCGCCGGTAATCTGGACGTAGGCAATGCCGGTAATCCCTTGGAATTCGAGCGACGCCTCCGCGTCTTCCTTGATCGGCGTTTCGTTCGGCACTTCGATGGTCACTTTGACCTGCTCGACATTGTCGGGATTGATTCTCATGTCCGTGACGACGCCCACCGGTACGCCGCGATAGCGAACTGGGTTGCCGGGTTTCAGGCCCGTGACTGATCCTTCGAACAGCAGATCGTAATAGGCGAATTCCTCGTCCAGCTCGACATCCGCGAGCCAGACGACGGCGGTGACAAGCCCGATCAGAAGGACCAGCGTGAAGGCACCGACGACAACATAGTTGGCTTTTGTTTCCATGCGTTAGCCCTTAACCGCTTGTCAGCCGTCCAACGCCGCGCGGGCGCGCGGGCCATGGAAATAGGATTGGATCCACGGATGCGGATCCTTCATGTGCTCCGCCATTGTGGCGAGGCGAACGCGTTTGTCCACCAGAACGGCAATGCTATCGCAGATCGCGGAGAGGCTGTCGAGATCGTGCGTCACCATGAACACGGTCAGCCCGAGGCTCTTCTGCAGTTCCGCGATCAAATTGTCGAACGCCGCAGCGCCAATCGGATCTAGGCCCGCCGTCGGTTCGTCGAGGAACAGGATTTCCGGATCGAGCGACAGGGCCCTCGCCAGTCCGGCGCGCTTCTTCATGCCGCCGGAAAGCTCCGAAGGATATTTAGGCCCCGCGTCCGGCGGCAACCCCACCATCGAGATTTTCAGCGCCGCCAGTTCGTCCATCAATTTTCGCGGCAATTGGAGATGCTCGCGCATCGGGACCTGTATGTTCTCCGCCACCGTAAGCGACGAAAACAAGGCGCCGTTCTGAAACAGCACGCCGCAGCGTTGTTGCAACGTGTCGCTGGCGTCCCGGATATTTTCATTCAGGACCTCGATATCGCCGGCTCGAGGCGTGTTCAGGCCGAGAATCGTTCGCAACAATACCGATTTACCGGTGCCCGACCCGCCGACGATGCCGACCACCTGACCTGCCTGAATATCCAGGTCAAGTTCGTCATGCACGACTTGTGCGCCAAACTGCGTCCTCAACCCACGTACCTTTATGACGATATTTTCCATCGTTCGTCTATATCCCAAGGAAGGAGAAGACGATGGAAAATGTCGCGTCCGCCAGAATGACCAGGACGATGGACTCGACAACCGATTTGGTCGTGAGCCGGCCGATACTTTCCGCGCTACCGCCGACCTGCAAGCCCTCGTAGCAACCGACCAAGCCGATCAAAAATGCGAACACCGGCGCCTTCACCATGCCGACCAGAAAGTTCTTGAAAGTCATCGCGTCGGCCAGTTGGCGCACGAACTGTGTATAGGTCACGTCGAGCGTCGCGACGGACATGATGGTACCGCCCGCCAATGCGGCGACATTCGCGAAAAAGGCCAGCAACGGCAGGGTCAGAATCAGCGCGTTGATGCGCGGCAGGACGAGCACCTCGACGGGATCGACGCCGGTCGTCCGCAGGGCGTCGACCTCCTCGTTGACCTTCATCATGCCGATCTCGGCGGTGAACGCGGAACCCGACCGACCGGCGATCAGGATTGCCGCGATCAGCACGCCGATTTCCCGCAGCACGAGGATCGCCAGACCGTCCGCAGTCAATATCTCGGCCGCGAATTTTCGCAGCTGTTCGGCGCTCTGGAAGGCCAGCACGACACCGATCATGAACAACAGCAAGCCGACGATCCACATCGCGTTAAGGCCGGTCTGCTCGATCTGGTTGACAAGCGAAATGAACCGCATGCGGCGCGGGCGCGTTATGACCCGCAGCATCGTGACGATGGTCAGACCGAGGAAATTGAGCAGGCAAACCGCCTCTTCCCCGGCGTCGCACACCGCTTTTCCGACGCGCCCGACCAACACGACGAATGGGTTTTCTTGCTCCCGGTCGATTTCGGGATGCGCAAGATCGGCCTGCTCCACAAGGTCGAGCAACGGCGCGTATTGCGAATCGAGCCCGGAGAGCTCCACCGCGACGCCGTCAACCGAAAGGTCACGGCGCGCCCGGTAAAGGAGCCACGCGCCGGCTGTATCCAGCCGGGTCAAACCGGATGCGTCAATCCTGGCCTGTTTCGCGCCATTGAGTTGCGTGCGGGTGATCCGGCGGTCCAAATCCGCTACCGCGCCGACGGTCCAAGAACCTTCGGCGGCGAGCACTACCTCGCCGCCCGGTCCGGCGCGAATATCCCACTCTGGTTCCTGATCCATCGCCACCCCTGACAGCCCGGATTAACCATGAATTCTTGCCGTCCCGGTGTCGCATAGCACACTGGGCTTCTTGGCAAAAGCACCGTCAGGACGCGTTGCGGTGCCCCGGCGCCGACGTTAGAGTGCGCCGCTTGTCCTTCGAGGTAAAAGAAGCATGGAACTGAAAGATCACATCCGCGCCATTCCCGACTTCCCCACGCCGGGTATTCTGTTCTACGACATTTCGACCTTGCTGGCGCATCCCGGCGCGTGGCGCCACTGCATCTCGCAATTGACCGAAACAATTTCACCCCACAAGCCCGACCTTCTGATCGGCATCGAGTCGCGCGGCTTTCTCGTCTCCGCACCGCTGGCGCTGGAGCTCGGCTGCGGTTTCGCGATGGTCCGTAAGAAAGGCAAGCTTCCGGGCGAGACGATATCGTACGAGTACGTGCTGGAGTACGGCACCGACACGATCGAGATTCAGGCCGACGCGATCGAGAAGGGGCAGCGGATCGTTATCCTGGACGATCTGTTGGCGACCGGCGGCACGATGGCCGCCTCGATCGATCTGGCGCGTCAGGTCGGCGGCGACGTGCGGGCCTGCGCCTGCATCATCGAGTTGTCGTTTCTGGGTGGCCAGGCAAAGCTCGACGCGCCGTTCACTTCGCTCATCGTGTACGACGAATGACTGCGGCGATAGGCTTGCAGCGCCGTACAACAGCCGGCAAATGCGTCCCAGCCGGAGCTCTGGCCCATTCGACCTAATCCAGCCAGTCGCGACGGCAAAGTGGCCGCGCGACCGCAAAGCACACCGTTGAGGAGATCGTGAAGCGGCGCGCTCGCGGCCCCTTCGCGGGCAGCAGCAAGATGCGCCGCGCTGATCCGGTTCGTCCGCGACAGGTCAAGCGCAGCGAACAGCGACTCAGCGATATCCGGACGACCCAACGCATGCGCGGCAACCATCGTCCCGCCGAGATAATCGTCCCCCGAAGGTGTCAGACCCGGCCCCAGTCCAATCAGATCGTTTATTTTACCCGGTCCCGGAGAAATCTTGCCGGCGAAGCGCTGTTCGAGCCATCGGGACAATTGCCCGATCGGATCGCACGCCACTGCCGCCAATCGACCTTCGACGGGCTTCGATATGGCGAATCCGCCTAATCCATGGAATGACCCGTCGCTTCCGGTGTGCACGGTGACCGACCCTAGCCCGCTCTCCAGGGTTTCCATTGTCCAACCCCGCGCGACAGGCGGGCGCCAAACAGTCGCGTCAGCATATTCCGGCACATAGCGCATACCTGTTCGTAGCGTGGACGGTTTCGGGCAGGGCACCATCAACGGCCCTTCCGCCAGCCCTGGCGCACCAAGGCACACCATTCCAATGCCGAGATCCAGATAGGCGCTGCGTTCGAAGGCCGCGACGATTTCGCCAGCCGGCCGTCGGGCTAGAAGCCGGTGGGCAAAACAACCGATCTGCAGGGTCATGCGACACCCAGCCGCTCGGCGATACCGACCAGGGCATCGTCGAAGCAGGCAAGCGGCGCTTTGACGACGCCGGCGCCGACCTGTCCGCGGCCCGGCTCCTTGTGCGCGATACCGGTGTTGATGGTCGGCGCAATGCCGCTCTCGACGACCAGGCGGACATCGATGCCCGTCGGCACCCCCAGATAGTCGAGCGCGGGGATCGTCCATTCTGGATTCTCGCCGATGGTGATCTCACCCATCGTCCGGGTGAACAGCGCTGCCTCGGATGCCGTGCCGGCGCCCACGAAACGGGCGACGGCCGGCGCCGCCGCCATCGCGAAGCCGCCGAGCCCGATGGTTTCGACGATGGTCGAATCGCCCATGTCCGGATTGGCGTCGTCGGCACCGAAGCCGGGGAAATAGAGGCCTTCCGGCATCTCAACGGGCGCGGTGAACCATTCGTCGCCGGTGCCGCTTACCCGGATGCCGAAATCGGTGCCGTTGCGGCTCATCGCGGTCACGACGGTGGACCCTTCGATATCGCGCACCGGGTCCATGATCGCCTTTCCCAGCGCCATGGCGACATTGAGAAAGAACTGGTCGTTGCCGCCGATAAAAGCCAGCGATTCGGCAAGCGCCGCGCTGTCCGCCGTGACCCGCGCCAATTCCGGCGCCAGCGCGCGCAGCAGCAAACCGCTGCACGCCACGTTGCGCTGATGCATCTCGTCGCCCATGGTCAGGCCGCGCGCGACCAGCGGCTTCAGAGCAATGCCGTCCGACTGCCGGAGTGCCGCGCCCATCGTGGGACCCAGCATGTCGCGCAGCCAGCGCAACCGGTCCAGCACTTCGGCATCGTTGCCGCCGAAACGCATGACTTTTCCAAGGCCTTCGTTGATCGTGCAGTAGGACCGATTCCCGGTCGTGCGGTTCTCCACCACCATGACGGGCTGGCTTCGCGTGGTCATGCCGGTCATCGGACCGACGGCGCCGAAGTCATGGTTGGGATGAAAAGCGAAGGCGCCTTCCCCGGCAAGCCCCTCGCCTTCTTCGAGATCTTGCGCCCAGCCTTCGAACTCGGCAATCCCTGCGATTGCGCCGCGCATCGGACCACACATCCGCGACCATTCGATCGGCGGCCCCGCGTGAAGGATCATCCGCTCGCCGAGGCCTGTCAGCACGTCGCCCGCCGGCTGAACGTCGATCAGGACCGGCTCCGCATCCAACATGCGCCGCAGCGCTTCGGCATTCGCAAGCTCGATCTTTTCCATGATTCCGAATTTATCCGCCGAGCTTGGAAAGCAGGTCGGCAAGCCGCACGTCGCCGCGCGCCGGCGGTGACCACTCGACATGGACGACTGTCGCACCATGGCTTTCCAGATCGCGCGCGAATCCTTCCAGCCCGACATTCACGACTTGAACCGGCGATTGCAGGAGGGATTGGGGTTGCTTCTTCTCGTCGGACATAGCGCCCTACCCTAATCTTTCGGTACGCGGTTCGCCAACCGGTCCAGGTCAAAGCGGGCCGTCTCGATCAGCAATTCCGCTAACCCTGTGGCAGCGGCTCCGACGACTTGCTGTCCCCTGTCGGCGTCCGCGGCCGCGGCGTTCCCGACGGCGCCGGACGGGTGCAAATCCTGCGTTTCCCACGCGAAAGACGGTGAAGATGTGGCAGACAAACGCGTATAGGTCTCCGCTAATGCACGGCCGGACGAAACGAAGTCGGCCGCTTTGTCCATATCGACCAAGTCCGGCCGCAGATGCAGCATCAGCGAGGTTTCGATCTCGCCACCGTGAACGCCATGCTCGATCTCGGCCGGGTCGAACCAGGTTTCGAGATCGACCAGATTCCACCAATTGGCAGTCACCGCCAGCATGGCATGCCGGGCGCGCAGATCGCGCGCGACGATGTCCATGACGGGCGGATTACCGCCATGACTGTTGAAAAAGACGATCCTGCGAACGCCCGCGCGCGCGACGCTGTCGCCGATCGCATTCCAGTGCCGGATCAGGGTCTCCGCCGGGA
>CAYLTU010000171.1:0-12450 GCA_964386465.1 uncultured Rhodospirillaceae bacterium | reverse complement strand
ACCAGCAATACCAGAAACGTCGTGATCATCAGGCCGAAGACGAGCGTAATCGCCATCGGGATCAAGAACTGCGCCTGCAGGCTGCGTTCGAACATAAGCGGCGTCAATCCGCCCATGGTCGTGGCCGAGGTCAGGATGACCGCGCGCAGGCGGTCGCGGGTGCCATCGGCGATGGCCTCGTCCATCGGCTCGCCCCGGCCGAGGCGCTCGTCGATGGTGCTGACCAGGATGATCGAGTCGTTGATGACGATCCCCGACAGGCCGACCAGCGCCATCATGCTGAGGATGGTCAGATCGTACCCCATCAGGAAATGGCCCAGGGTCGCGCCGACG
Source organism: uncultured Rhodospirillaceae bacterium (assembly GCA_964386465.1). Classification (GTDB taxonomy): domain Bacteria; phylum Pseudomonadota; class Alphaproteobacteria; order UBA8366. Next base: position 12,117 of record CAYLTU010000171.1, on the reverse strand, counting down.
AAGCCGAGCGGGATAATCGCCATCACCGCGAGCGGCCGGAAGTAGCTTGAGAAGACCCAGGCGAGAATGATGTAGATCCCGGCCAGCCCGAGCATCGCGCCCGCGCGCATATCGGCGATGGTGCGCGCCTGTTCCTCCGCCTTGCCGGCGAAGCTCATGGTCAGCCCGTGCCGGGCGATGATCTCGTTGATGCCGTCGCGGTTCAGCGCCTCGATGACCTTGTCCGTCGTCGTCAGGGCCGTGTCCGTGTCGGCGGTGATCGCCACCTGGCGCTCACCGTCCTCGCGCCGGATGCGTGAGAAGCCGCCCTTGTCGGTCGCGGAGACGATTTCGTCGAGCTGCACTTCGGCGCCGCCGGGCCCGCGCAGGTATAGCCCTTCCAGGCTTGCGGTATCTGCGCCGTCATGCGGGAAACGGACCCGGACCGTAACCTCTTCGTCGGCGCGCGAGAAACGCTTCGCGACCGCGCCCTCGAAGGCATTGCGCACCTGGCGCCCAACGCTCTGGGTGGTGAAGCCCATCGCCCGGCCGGTCGGGGTGACCTCCAAGATAGTCTCCCGCTTGCCATAGGGCAGATTGTCCTCCACGCCGGTGACGCCGGGATATTCCGCCAGCAGGGCACGAATCTCCGCCGCCGCCGTCTTCAGCGATTCCAGGTCGGCCCCGCGCAGGCGAATGTCGACTTCCCGGCCCGGCGGCCCGCCGCGCGCCTGGCGGATGGTCAGGAACTCCGTGCCCGCCAGGGGCCGGACGTTGCGGCGCCAGGCCTCCTCGACGGCCGCGGTGCGGATATCGCGTTCGTCGGAGGGCGCGAGCTCGACGACGATCCCGCCGATATGGTCGCCGGCCCCCGGCAGGGGCTCCTGCACGCCGACCTGGGCGCCGATCTTCAGCAGTACCATGCGCACCAGACCGCCCTGCCCGTCCGTCAATTCCTGTTCCGCCGCTGTCAGGCCGCGTTCCAGTTCCTCGAGCATCGCCACGGTTCGGTCGCGCGGCGAGCCGGCGGTGAACTGCACGTTGGCATAGACCCGGTCGGCCTCCGGTGAGGGGAAGAACACGAAGCCGACCCTGCCGCCGGCGATCAGGCCGATCGACAGGATCAGCCCACCGACCGCGATCGCCAGGGTCGCGTAACGCCACCGCAAGGCGAGATTGACCAGCCGGTAGAAGGGACCGTCGCGAAATGCATCGAACTTGGCGTTGAACCAGACGCGCGGCTTCGAGCGCCGACCAGCGTTCCAGGACAAGGCGCCGCGCATATGGCCCGGCAGCACGAAGAAACATTCGACCAGGCTGGCGATGATCACGGCGATCACGACCAGCGGAATCGCCCGGATGATCTGGCCGATGATGTCGGAAATGACCAGCAGTGGAATGAAGGCGGCGATCGTCGTCAAGGACGAGCTGAACACCGGCGCGGCCATGCGCTTGGCGCCGTTCACCGCCGCGTCCAGGGGCTCGTCGCCGCGGCGCGCCCGCCACGCGGCATGCTCGCCTACGACGATCGCGTCGTCGACGACAATGCCCAGCGCCATGATCAGGCCGAACAGACTGACCATATTGATCGACTGGCCGCTCAGTTCCATGATCAGGACCGTCGCGAACAGCGAGGTCGGAATCCCCATCGCGACCCAGAAGGCGGTCGGCGTGTTGAGGAAGATGAACAGGATCAGCAGCACCAGAACCAGACCGCCGCCGCCATTCACTAGCAGCAGATTGATGCGGCCCTTGATCAGGTCGGATTGCACGTCGTACTGCTCGAGCCTCAGGTTCGGCGGCAGCTCCGGGCGGATTTTCGCCAGATAGGCCTCCACCTTTGCCGCGACCTTCAGCGCATCGGCATTGGTCGCCCGGCGCACATGCAGTTCGATCGCGGTGTGACCCGTACGGCGCGCGGTCTTGCCGCCCTCCTCGAAGCGCTCGGAGACGTCGGCGATATCGTGCAGCCGGATCTTCTCGCCATTCTCCAACGCGCGGACTTCGATGCGGCCGAGGCTCTGGGCGTCCTTGCGCAGGCCGAGACTACGGACCTGCCGTTCCGCGGCGCCCGTCGTGCCGCCGGAGGGCAAATCCTGCGAGGTTTCCCCGATCCGGTCGGCGATATCGCCAAGGGTCAAGTCGAACTCGCGCAAGCGCTGCGGTCCGATCTCGACCCAGATTTCCTCGTCCCGCGCTCCGAATATATCGACCTTGTCGCTGCCGGCGTTCAGCAGGTCGTCGCGCAGGCGCTTGGCGATTTCTTTCAGCGAGGCTTCCGGATAGGGGCCAGAGATGACGATGCGGGAGATCGTGTCGTACCGGACGAGGCGCCGAATCTCCGGCGCCTCGCTGTCTTCCGGCAGGGTCGTCACCTGGCCGACCGCGGTCTCCACGTTCGACAGGGCCGACTGCATGTCAGTGCCGGCGTTGAATTCGATGACGATCTGGCCGCGGCCCTCGACGGAAGAGCTCTGCACGCGGCGCACGCCGTCGAGGAAGCGGACCTCCGGGTCGAGCGCCTGGATGATGTTCGAATCGATATCCTCCGCACTGGCGCCGCGCCACTCGACCGAAATACTGACCATGTCGAGGCCGAAATCGGGAAAGAACTGGGTGTTGATCTGACGCAGGGCGAAGATGCCGACAAGGATCATCAGGATCATTAGCAGGTTCGCCGCCGTCTTGTGGCTGGCGAACAGATGGATCAGCGAAAACCGCCGGGGCTGCTCGCTCATGGCGCGGTCACCTTCAGGCCGGTGCCGACTTCGGCCAGCCGCGTCGTGAGGACGGTATCGTCGGCCTCGATGCCGCCGCGGACGAGGATTTCCGTTCCCAGCCGGGCCAGCAACTCAGTCTTGCGGGCCTGCAGCCGGCCGTCGACGACGACATACAGCGTATCGCGCCCGTACAGCGCAGTTTCCGGCAACCGCACCGCGCGGGCGTATTTCCGGCCGGGCACCTCAAGGCGGACGAAGGCGCCGGGTCGCAGGACCGTACCGGCGTCGACGCCGCGAAGCCTAGCGTAGAGGCTGACGCCGCCGCTCGCGGTGTCGATCTCGCTGCCCTCGCGCTCCAGCACGGCTTCAAACGGTTTCGCCGCGGCGTCACCCTGCCAATAGACCCGCGCGACGCGGCCGACGAAACCCTCGTCGGCGCGCAGCTGGGCGAACTTGGCGTTGCTGACATGGAAGCGCACTTCCAGGCGGCCGGCATCGATCAGGTTCGCAACGCGGTCGCCAGTGCCGATCCGCTTGCCGATCTCCGCCTCGACATTCAGCAGGAACCCGTCAAAGGGCGCCACCAGCCGCGTTTCCTCCAGGTCCCGCTGCGCCCGCTTCAGGGCGACGTCGAGCCGCGCGATGGTGGCCCGTTGCTGGTCGATCTTCGCGCCCCAGCTTTCCACCGCCCGTTCGCGGTCGGTGAGCCGTTGTTCGTTGTCGAGCAACGCAAGCCGCGAATCGTCCAGCGCCTTCACCGACGACGCACCCGACCCGCGCAGCTTCTCGCGACGCGCGACGTCACGCCGACGGATGTCGATCTGCGCCTTGTCGTGCTTCAGCAGCGCCTTGACGCCATTATATTCAGCCCGGATTTCCCGCAACCGCGCCCGCGCCTCGCCGCGCTCCGCCTGGCGCTCGGCGACGTCGGCCTCGTAATCGAACGGATCGATGGCGACCAGAAGGTCGCCCTTGGCGACAACGCCGCCTTCCTGGAACTTGGCCCCGACATCGACGATCCGCCCCGCGACCAGCGGCCGCATGTCGACCTTGCGCCCGGCGACGACTTCGCCGAACAGGGTAAGGTCGGGCCTTTCGTCGGCGAACTTGACGGTTTGCGTTTCGACGACCCAGGCCTTTTCCTCGGCCGGCCGCCGTTCCGGTTCGGGCTTCGTCTTGACCAGCGCGGTCGCGCCGGCCGCCGCGATGACCAATACGACCAGCGGGATCAGGATTTTCAGGGCGAGCTTCATGACGCGTTTCCTTCCGCATCGGCCGGTCTGGGCCGCAAGCCGAGCGACGCCAGGGTCGCGGGGATCAGGGTAGCGGCGATCAGATCGATGCGGTCCTTGTTGTAGTCGTTCCAGTCGAGCCGGGCGCACACCACCGCCCTGCAGGCGCCGAAGGACATGATTTGGCCGATCAGCGCCTGTGCGCCAAGACGCACCACCGGATCGTCCGGGTCGAGCCGCAGGGCCGCGGAAACCAGCGTGCCGACGGCATCATGCATGGGGCCGATGCGGTCGCGCAGCAGCATCGGAAACTCCCGCGAGGGCTGGTGGAACTCGCGCAGCAGGAAGGCCATCTGCCAGCGCATCGAACGCTTGCCCAGGACCGCGTGCAGCATGCCGTGCAGGAAGGCCTTGACGCAGGTCGACAGTTGGCCGCGATCGCCATCGGCACGCACCACATCTTCCCGCAACTGCTTGATGATCGGACCGAAGACCGGCCCGATATCCTCGATCAGCCGCAGTGTCGTCTCGTGGTAAAGCTTTCGCTTGCCGCCGAAATGATAGTTGACCGCACCGAGATTGACCTTCGCCGCCTGGGCCAGTTCACGCATCGACACGCCACTGTAACCTCTTGAGGCGAATAGCTTACCTGCGCTGGATAGAATACGCGCCCGGCTATCGTCGCCGCCGGGACGGCCGCGACCGCGCTTCACCGGATTGGCCGCTTTGCCCTCTGCCGCGACAACATTGATTTCCGAACCAATCGTACTGTCCGACGCCACTGTCATATCCCTCGATATCTTTCGATTCCGCATATATTTGGACAAACGTTTGAATAATCAAGAGCGTATTTAGGAAAATTTTCGCGGACCGGTTCAGCCGAAGATACGGCCCGGAAATTGGACCTCGAGGATGCCGGCGGTTAACCTGTTCCGAATGTCGATTTTGGCGGATTTTGAGGCTTTGGGGATATGCGCGCAAAGAATCTTCTGATCATCATGTCGGACGAGCACAATCCGAAGACGCTCGGCTGTTACGGCCATCCAATGGTCAAGACACCGCATATCGATGCTCTGGCGGCGAGGGGCACACGGTTCGGCGCCGCCTATACCAACTCGCCGATCTGCATTCCCGCGCGCGCCAGCTTCGCGACCGGCCGGCACATACACGAGATGGACGATTACTGGGACAACGGACACGCCTATGACGGACGGGTCGAAGGCTGGGGACACCGGCTCCGGGAAATGGACCACTACGTGGCGTCGATCGGCAAGCTGCACTACCGCGATGCGGAACTGCCGACCGGCTTCGATGACCAGATCGTACCCATGCATGTCGTCGACGGGATCGGCGACGTCTCCGGCTGCATCCGCGAGCCGCTTCATGTCCGCAAGAAATGCCGCGCCCTGTCGGAGAAAATCGGCCCCGGCGACTCGACCTATCTCGACTACGACCGCGACATCACGCGCCACACGCTGGACTGGCTCGAGACGGAGGCGCCGAACCATACGGACAAGCCCTGGGTGCTGTTCGTCTCCTTCGTCTGCCCGCATTTCCCGCTGATCGCGCCGCCGGAGTTCTACGAGATGTATCCGGTCGACGAGATACCGCCGCCCAAGGGACGCAAGCGCGACGGCTACGTGCGCCATCCCTGGACCGAGGCGCTGGCCGGCTGCCAGGTCTATGACGACTATTTCACCGACGAGACGCGCAAGATCGCCATCGCCTCGTACTACGGCATGACGAGCTTCCTCGACGACAATATCGGCCAGGTGTTGGCGAAACTCGACGCGGTCGGCCTGGCCGAAGACACGCGGGTGATTTACACCAGCGACCATGGCGACAATCTCGGCGCCCGCGAACTGTGGGGAAAATCGAATCAGTACGAGGAATCCGCCGGCGTCCCCCTGGTAATGGCCGGGCCCGATATCCCGGTGGGCCAGGTCCGCATGACACCGGTCAGTCATGTCGATTTCTATCAGACGATCTTCCATGGGATCGGCGAAGAAATCCCGCCCGATGACCGCAGCGGCGCCTCGCTTTTCGACATCGCCGGCGAACCGGACGACCAACAGCGGATCGTCCTCAGCCAATACCACGCCGTCGGCGCGCCGACGGGCGCTTTCATGCTGCGCCAGGGCATGTGGAAATACGTCCATTATGTCGGCATGCCACCGGAGCTGTTCGATCTGGCAAACGACCCGGAGGAGATGAACGATCTCGGACAGGATTCGGCGCAGTCGGGCCGGATCGCAGCGTTCGAGCGGGCTCTGCGCGCGATACTCGACCCCGAGGCGGTCGATGCCAGCGCCAAGGCGAGCCAGCGCGCCCTGATCGACAAACATGGCGGGCGAGAAGCGGTACTGAGCAAGGGCGGCTTCGGCGCGACCCCCGCGCCGGGCGAAAAACCCGTCTACGAATCCTCGACCGAACAGTAACGCCGCGGGACCTTAGGAGGCGGGAGCACAGTGCAAAAACTAACCGAAGAACAGCGCATCAAATGGGCGACCGACGGCTACATCCAGTTGGAAGGCGCACTCAGCTCCGAGGAAGTCACCTTCTTCAGCGACAAGCTCGACGAGGTCCGCGGGTCGCCCGGCTTCGAACCTCGCCCGGACGAACTGCAGCGCGGCCACTACAAATGGCTTGACGGGGCCGATGATCGGGACCTGGAGGGTTTCATGGACCGGCGCGACCTGCTGACCTATGACGACGCCTTCATAAACCTGATCGACCGGCCGGGAGTGTTCGACCTGATCGTCGACATCATGGGCCCCTGGATCCTGTTCAGCATGTCGCAGGCGATCGTGCGCGCCTCCGACGACTTCCCGGGCTACACCCATACCGACGGCGGCGAGGCGCTGCGCCGCATCCGCGTGACCGAGACCAGCCTCCCGCTGGCGATGAAGGCGATGTACCTGCTGTGCGATGTAGAGGGCACCGACGCCGGCAATTTCACTGTCTTCCCCGGCAGCCACCTGCGCCCCTTCCCCGAGGACAATTCGGAACTGACCCCACACACGCCGGGCGCGGTTCAGCTGACCGGCAAGGCGGGCGACGCCTACCTGTTCAGCCACGCGCTGTGGCACGGCCCGGCCCCGAACCACGCCAACAGGGAGCGCAAGACGCTGCTCTACAATTACTGCCAGATGTTCATCCGCTGGTACGATTTCGACTCGATCTCGAAAGTCGCCGACCGTTGCACCCCGCGCCAGCGCCGTCTGCTCGGCGACCTCGGCTACGAGTTCCGGCCCGGCTCCTATTTTTATGCGCCACTCGACCAGGAAGAAATCATCTACGGCGGCGCGGCCTAAAAGGAGACGCTCCAATACCGTGACCACGGAGCGGCGCAAAATGCTACGGTATCGTCATGGCGGTCGATCAGGATCTGGCGAGAACGATGCTTACCGACGCGGCGGCACGCTATGAAAGCGCCTGCCGCTGGTCACTCGTCGTATGCGCTGTGATCTTCCTATTCCACATCCTGACCTTCAGCCCCTTCATTGGCGCGCAGGTCGAACGGTCCGAGGCGCTACGCCAGTCCAGCATGCTGGACACGGCAACAAAGGAAATCGCCACTGTCCTCGACGCACAAGAGGTGGCTATGAAGCGGGTCCGCTCGGATCTCGGCAATTTGCTCAAACGCAAGAAGGCTGACTTCGACCGACTGCAATGGGCCGTCGAAATCATACGCCTGGGCTCGGAGCCAGGGTCGAGGCCGCCCGCCGTGCAGAGCACCCGTCCAGAACCGCGCGCGATGGTGCAAATGCCCTTATCCGTGCAGCGCGCAGCGCCGCGCCTGGAAGAACCGACCCGCGTCGGGTTTTTCATCGAGGCGATCGAACGGGCGGGCCTGACGGAACAGGTCCGCCGCGCCGGCAGCGGCCGCGCGCTCCGGTCGGCCCTTCGTCCTATCGTCGAACGCGATGTCATCAAACCGCGGTTCGTGGAAGTGCATGAAAATTGGCGTGCAAGGCTTCCCGACCTGCGCCGCAACGCCGAGATCGCGAAGACGCGGTTTGCGCAACTTGCGTCGCAGTTTCCGGACATACGGCACTGGGACAGCGTGACTACCGGCATCGACAATTATCTTTCCGCCTTGGACGAGGTCGCGTTCGAACCGCCGAAGGATCCGGAATGGTGGCATTCGGTCGTCGGCAAGGACGAAGCGGTTCTCGCAATGGAGGATGTTACCATTGAAAGGATCAGTACGCCGTCGCTGCGCCGCGCCACGAAGAACCTGAGAAATCTCCACGCCGGGCGAAAACAGCTTGTGGCGGCGCTGGATGCCAGGCTCGCGGAACTCAAGCAACAATTCGAGCAACAGAAGGACCGGTTGAGCGATCTGATCGCGCCGATCAAGGGTGTCGCTCTCGAGCTTACCGTCGTCGTCGGCAACTTCCCCATAATCTTGGCGCTCCTGCTGGCCGCGGCCACGATCTGGCCGGTGCGACGATACAGCACCCTCATTGGCGCAGCAGCCCTCGCACGCCGCGCTGAGCTGATCGACGAACCCGCCGCCGAAACCCTGTGGCGCCCGAGCGGCTGGATGCGGTCGCTTGCGCTACTGTTCGGTCAGGTCGTGATATTTATTGCCTGGATACTGGTCGCGGCCTGGCAGCTAAATGCCTGGGCCGAGCGGGAGGGGCTCGATTTAACCTTGCTGACGGCCTCGGCCGTATTGATCGTCGTCGGCGCCGGTCTCTACAAATCCTACATCCTGCGCGCCACGGCGCGGGCAACCGCCACCGCATAGTTCCACAGGCCAGACGACCCGGAGAAATCATGGACCTCGAATTGAAAGGCAAGGTCGCGGTCGTAACCGGCGGCAGCAAGGGAATCGGATACGCAACCGCGCACCTGCTGGCGCGCGAAGGCGCCACGGTCGTGATCGCTGCAAGACGCGAGTCGGCGCTGGCCGAAGCCGCGGCGGGCATCGAAAAGGACACCGGCGTCACGATCGAAACCTTTGCGGTGGATGTGGCTCAGGTCGCGGCACTGGACCGCTTCGCCGCCTGCCTGGAGGACCGGCATGGTCGCGTCGACGTGCTGGTAAACAATGCGGGCACGGGCACCTACAAGCCGTTCCTGGAGGTGACGGACGAAGAGCTGCAATACGGCATGGCGATCAATTTTTTCGCCCAGTTCCGGCTTTCGCAACGCCTGGTGCCCATGATGATCGCGCAAGGCGGCGGGTCCATCGTCAACGTCGCCGGCCGCACCGCCTACCAAACCGCCAATCCGCCCGGCTCCACCTGCACCGGCCCCGCCAAGGCGGCCGAGCTGCGCTTCACCGCCGACCTCGCCGACGAGCTTCGTGCGCACAACATAAGGGTCAACTGCGTCGTGCCCGGCGTCGTCGTGACCGAGGAACGTTTCGAGAAATGGGAACGGGAAGCGGCGGGTAACGAATACGATCCGGCCACCGCCCTCGCCCGCCGCGAGACGATCGTGCGCGAGGATGGTCCCTGGGGCGACGCGTGGGAAGTGGCGGACACGATCGTCTATCTGGCCTCGGCGCGGGCGCGTTACGTCAACGGCGCGTCGCTGCTGGTCGACGGATCGAACAAAAAATCGTACACGCGGTTGTTAAGGGAGCGGCGGTAGCGGTCAGCTTGTCATCCTGCCAAACCGCGGCATTCGCCGAAATCGAAATTGATGAAGGTCACGCGGCGGTTGCGATGACGCCCCGCCGCGGTCTCGTTCGTGTCGATGGGGGCCGTTTCGCCCATCCCCCTGATCGACAGCCGGCCCGACGCCACCGCATACAGACTGATCAGGAATTCTCTCGCCGCGGCTGCCCGGCGCAGGGATAGGGCTTGGTTATACTGTTCCGACCCGAAATTGTCCGTATGCCCTTCGACCAAGATATTGAAATCTTTCAGCTTAGGTGATTTCAGGGCCTTGCTGATTTCTTCGAGTTGCGCGAGGGCGATAGGGCTGATCGACGCCAAATCGAAATCAAAAACGACGAAAATATCGATGTTCGGCTCGTTGAGCCGCCGTACCCCATCGGACGGACTTGCCGAAACAATCGTCGTCGCCGGCCTGCGGGTCAAAGCGTCGGCGATGACGATCGCGTCCACCACGCCGGGTTTCGTTTGCGCGCGCGTCCCGGTTTCCCAACGGCGATGGGCCTCTATGGTGGCCCGTTTCTTCTGCGGATCGTTTGGCGGACATTTCGGAGGTTCGGGCGCGCGTGCCGCTTCGGCCCGTGTCGGTTTCTCCTGCGGCCTACCGGCATGGGCGAGGTTTTGTTTTGGCCCATCATTTTCCGCAGTCTCGCCGCCGCCCGACCCAGCACTGCCGCCGCTACCTTGCCCTCCACCGGCTCCGGTGCTTCCGCCGCCACCTCCGCCGCCACTGCCGCCTCCCGCTCCACCGCCGCTTCCCGCACCGCCACTTCCTCCTTGACCGCCGCTCCCCGCACCGCCACCAGCCTGGCCGCTCCCGTCGGATGCCACCGTTGCGGCACCGTACTGGCTTCCGTCGGCCGCGCCACTCGTTCCGGGATTGGGTTGTGGGCCGGCACCGGGTTGAGATTTCGGCGCGAACGGCCGAAACGCGACAGATGGATCGTCCGTATTTTTAGAGATGGCGGATTCTGCCGGCGCCGCGCCGCCCGGCGAAGCGCCCGCACTGCCGGTTACGGCGGCGTTCGCCGCGCCGGCCCCGGCACTCGCCTGCCCGGCACCGGCGGAGCCGCCACCAACGGACTCGTCCGTCGATCCGCGACGCGTCTCCAATGGCGGTACGACGTCCCATTCGGGCCGAAGTTCAGCGGCGGCGCCCGACGAAGGATTTTTTTCAGGGAGAGGATGCGGGATTTTCGCGTGGGCGACCGGCGGACTGCCGTAGCCGCCGAACAGCGCGCGGATGCGCTCCGATAAAGAGCCGCGAACCGGCGCTGAAAGCGTTTCGTTCGAACCTTCGGCGGAAGCCGGAGGGACGCCTTGCGGACCGCCATCGACATCGGTCCGCACCCGGCTCGCCTCGGCCGGTCCCCTGTCATCCGGTCTGGCGAACTCATCGCTCCGCGCACCCGCGCGCGCGGCGTGCGGTAGCCGCGGCTGGTCAAAAGCACCGACCGCGGCCTTGCCGGGACCCGAAGATTCGCCGCCGCCCAGCGACGCAATCCGTTCGCGCGATCCCGATTCCAAAACGGTCCACGCCTCCCCCAGCGACGGCCGCCCCGAATTACCGGTTCGCAGGAACTCGCTCGGGTCCGAAATCGTATTCGTCGCGACGGCCAGGGAACTCGGCGTCTCACCGGTCGCGTAGTACCAAATCGCGAGTGCGCCGATCAGCAATATGAACGACCCTATCAACAGCGCGGGGTAGCGATACTCGGATTCGAACGGCTTTGGCGCCCGCTTCGCACGACTTCCTTCCGAAGGAGTTTTCGGGTCGTCCTCGGATGCCCGCACCGTCTCATCGGGCTGTGCCGCGGTTGCGCCGCCTCGATGAAGGCCCGCCGGCTCTGTCTCCGGTTCCGGATCGGATTCATCCGATTGGCGCGACGGCTTATCCGAATTGTCGGCGGCATCCCGAACGATGTTCCTCTGGAATTCTCGTTTTCGCTCGACAGCGTCCTTATCCGTATCCAGGAGCGCCATCGCCTTCGCGATGACTCTCGGCGCTTCTTTCGGCGCCGCCTCGGCGTCCGCGGACTGCCAGTGCCACACCCGGACCGGCTCGCCGCGCGCATCGATGGTTCGATCTTCAAGCAGCTCGAATGGCAGTTTTACGCGTCCCTGTACCTGTTTGTGCGTGGCGTCCGAAATGGCGATTCCGCCACTTGCCGCGATTTTCGCCAGACGGCGCGCTATGTCGAAACCACCTCCGGACAGGTCCTCGCCGTCGACGGCCGCATCGCCGATATGAACGCCGATCCGCAGTTCGGTCCGCCGGTTCCGTCGCAAACCGGCGTTCCGTTCCGATACGGCTTCGTGCGAGTCCTGTGCCGCGCGCAATGCGACGGCAGCGAGCGCGAACTCGGCCAGGATTCCGCCGCCCGGCGACTCGACGTGCCGTCCGTTATGCGCGGCGATCGTGGCGCCGATCAGTTCCCGGCTTGACCGGTCACTGCCGCCGGAAGTTTCCGCTAAGAGGATAACCTTGGGTCGATAGTCCATACCATGGCTCTCGCGCCTGTAGGGTAACGGAGATCGGTACGCAACGCCACG
>CAYLTU010000170.1:0-12512 GCA_964386465.1 uncultured Rhodospirillaceae bacterium | reverse complement strand
CCGCTCTGCCCTCGCTGCCCTCCAGATACAAACTACCGCGGAAGCGGTTTAGTCCATTGTGAAAACCCGGACGTGAAACCGCTGAAAGCCGACATCACCGCGCCGATGTCGGAAGCTGGGGGAACAGCGGAAGTTGATTTGGATCGTCGCGACAGCCGCTTGTAGCCAACAAGAGACATGGGTGGCGACGCTATTCGAACACTTGGTTGGCGCTAAGCAGGAACGAGCGCGGGACGGCGATGTCGAGCGCTTTTGCCGTCTTCAGGTTCACGGCAAGGATGAACTGGATCGCCTACGAGATGGGCAGTTCCGCGGAATCGACGCCCTTTAGAATCTTGTCGACATATGCGGCAGCGCCGCGGTAAAGCGCAACGGTGTCGGCGCCGTAGGACATCATCCCGCCAGCGGCAGACTCGCGCACGTGACCGGATAACCGCTGCGACATCTTCAAGCAGAACCGTGCCGCCGCCTTGGCCGATTGGAGCGATTTGATGGCCCGAGGCTCTTTGCCAAAAGTGTTTTCACGTCTCGCAATTTTAGTCTGACAGAGCCGAAAAGCGCGTTGCCGCCTGCGGCGAAGAACCCGTTGGTCGCCCGGATGAGATAAAAAGGAGGGACAGCATTGCGATGCCGTCGGTTTTCACACAAGTCGGAAGAAGGGCAGCCGTTGCTTCGGGGTATGGTCGGCGAACACGACCCCGACCGCGCTGCCGATCAGCCCGTCCTCGCTCTCCGGGTCACGGTCGAGCCGGCTGTAGATTAGCGGCCCCTCGGCGAGTTCGACGGCGATAAAATAATACGGCGCCTCGTCGAAAAAACTTGGATGCTGTGGGCGATGAATGCGCGTAAAGCTGACGATGCGGCCGAGGCCCGACGGCGGCGCCCATTCGAGATCGCCGCTCCCGCAATAGGGGCAGCACACACGCGGGAAATACACGAACCGCCCACACTCCGGCACCTTGCAGCGTTGCAGCAGGAATTCATCTCGGTTGCACGCTTCCCAGAACGGCCGATTGATCGCGTTGACCCGCGGGTTGGGTTTGTCGCTCATTGCCCGTCTCCCCCTTTTACGCGCGAGCCAGGATGCAGGCGCTGGCCGACGGGCCGCGCCCGTAGGAGACCGCGCCATATCCGGTGACCACGCCCCGTTCGCAGCCCTTCACTTGGCGCGCGCCGGCCTCGCCACGAAGCTGCGCCACGGCCTCGTAGACGCCGATCATGCCGCCGCTCGCGCCGGCTTGCCCAGCCGAGAGCTGCCCCCCGCCCGTGTTGATCGGAAGAGTACCGCGGACCGTGCAGTCGTTCTCGCCGATCAACGCCGGCGCACCGCCCTTCTCCGCAAAGCCGAGCCCTTCGAGCTGGATGAAGGACATCACCGGATAGTCATCGTAGAGCTGCACGAAATCCATATCGCCGGGGCCGCAATCCGCCTGGCCGAACATGCGGTCACGATAGGTTTCCCACCCCGCGCTCAAGGCATAAATGTCGTGCGCCGGATAATTGTGGATCGCGCCGCCGCCGAGCATCTGCACCTTCGGCGCATCGAGCCGCGCCGCCACGGCTTCACTCGCCAGCACCACCGCATCCGCGCCGCAGCAGGGATGGACGCAGTCGAACAGGTGGATCGGCTCGGCGATCGGCCGCGCGCTCAGGTAGTCCTCCATGGTGAGCGGCATATCGAACAGCGCGTTCGGGTTCAGCAGCGCATTCTCGCGCAACGCGATGCAGAAGCGGCCAAAATCCTCCCGCGTCGCGCCGTAGCGCTCCATGTAGAGACGGGTGTGCAGAGCGAACACCCCGTTCGCCGCGCCGTAGCCCCAGGGCCCCATGTAGTCGTGCTGGCCGGGATTGCGGCTCATACTCATATGCGAGGACACGTCGAAGGCGTCGGCGGCGACGATGACCGCGACCTCGGCGTCGTCCGACCGGATAGCGCGGGCCGCCTCCATCATGCCGATGATGCCTGACGCGCCGCCATATAGTCCCTGGGACAGCCAGCGGCATTCCAGCCCCATATGCTCGGCCATGGTGGTGACGTTGTCCGGCGCCAGCGTGAAGCAGGTGACGCCGAGCCCGTCCACGTCCCGCCAGCCGAGCCCGGCGGATGCGAGCGCTAGGTCCGAGGCTTCCCAAATCAGCCGCTGGACCGGCTTTTCCGTGCTCTTCTCGTAGGGCGTCTGCCCCGCGCCGACGATATAGGCGCCGTCATAGGCTCCCGAAGGCATCCGCCGTCTCCCTTTTCTTCCGCCGCGCCGCTATGCGAGGCCGCGCCGCGTCCGCCGCCTCTTCCAGCGCCTCCCGCGCGAGCGCTGACATCCCAATGGATCGAAACTTACATATGCCGCCCATGGTTTGGATTCTCTCCATTAGATCACGCGCGCCGCTTTCAGCCGCTCGAATTCCTCGCGGCTCAATCCTAACTCGCCACAATAAATAGCCTTATTGTCTTCGCCACGCCCCTTGCCGGAATGTCGCACCCGGCCCGGTGTGCGTGTCATGCGCGGCGTCGCGTTCTGCATCCGGACCTGGCCGAAATCCGCGTCCGGAACGGAAACGATAGTCTCCCGCGCCGCGTAATGTGGGTCCTCGAAGATGTCGGCGATTGTGAGAATGGGGCCAGTCACCACCTCGCCCTCCTCGAGAATCCGCATTGCATCATCGAAGTCGTGGCGGCGGAACCAGTCCGTCATGATGACGTCGAGGGCATCGGCGTTGCGCTGGCGGCGCAGCGCGTCGGTGAAGCGATCATCGCTCGACAGCTTAGGCATGCCCATGGCGTCCACCAGCCGGTCGAAACTCTTTTGCGTGCTGGCGGAGATGGTGATGTAGCGGCCGTCCGTCGTCTCGTAGGCGTTGCGCGGCGAGTCCGTGGTCGAGCGGTTGCCGATGCGTTTTCGCACAAACCCGGTCTGGTCGTAGCCGATGGCCTGGAACTCAATGAGACGAAACAGCGGCTCATAGAGGCTGACATCGACTACCTGCCCCTTGCCGGAGCCGCCTTGGTCGCGCTCGTAAATCGCAAACATCGCCGCCATCGCCGCGAAGTTCGCCGCCACCGAATCCGCCATGGCGAAGGAGGAGGTAAGCGTCGGCGGTCTGTCCGGAAAGCCGGTGAAAGACGGCAAGCCCGTGAAGGCTTCCGCCACCGTGCCGTAACCGCCGCGCGTGGCGTAGGGGCCAGTCTGGCCATATCCGGACACGCGAACGAAGACGAGTCCCGGGTTGCGCGCGGACAGCGCGTCGTAGCCCAGCCCCCAGCGCTCGAACGTGCCAGGCCGGAAGTTCTCGACCAATATGTCGGCCGATTCCGCCAGTCGCTTCAAGAGGCACCCCCCCTCCGGTTTGGACAGGTCAAGCGTGATGGTGCGCTTGTTGCGCGCGATGACTTTCCACCAAAGCGACTTGCCGTCCTTTTCAGGCGGGCGCGCGCGCATGGCGTCGCCATGAACCGGGTGCTCGATCTTTATTACATCCGCGCCGAAATCCGCCAGCAGCGTACAGCAGAGCGGTGCCGCGATCATCTGTCCCGCGTCGATGACGCGGAGCCCCCTGAGTGGACCTTCGAGTCGCGGGCTGTCGAATTCATTCGCTGATTTTTTCACCTCAATCCTCCTGCTCTCGGTGCCCACGCAGCCGTGTAGTTTCCGCCGCGTCCAGCGTTTCGTCACCGGCGATGGCAACGCCATAGGCGTCACGTGCAGCCGCGCGGCTAACCTTGCCCTCGCGGACATCCCGGACAACCGCCGCGGGATCGCGCGCGAACGGGTCGCCGTAGCCGCCACCACCCGGCGTCGCAATGTTCAGCAAGTCGCCTTCGTCGAGCGGGTATTCCGAACAAGTCAATGGCAATTTCGCCTCAGCGTCGCTTCCCGGATTGAGCTGGTAGGCGCCGACTCTGCCGTCCCCTCCGCCGTCAAGCCCTGGCGGTGGGAATTTCTGCCGCGCGCTGCGGTTGGCGAGTTCCGTATCGGGCGCGAGGATCCGCAGATCACGGTAGACGCCGAGCCCGCCGCGATGCAGGCCCGGACCGCCCGAATCTGGAATGAGCTCGTAACGCTCGACATGGACCGGAAACTCCACCTCCATCACCTCGATCGGCAGGTTGGAGGTGTTGGTCATGTGGATCTGATAGACATCCGTGCCGTCGCCCAGCGCCGAGCCGCCCTGCCCGCCGGCAAAGTTCTCATAATCCACGTAATACCGGCCGCGCGCCGGGTCCCAACCGGCGAGGATAATTCCCTGATACGGACCGCCCGCAGCCATCGCCCGCACCGGCGCCGCCTGGCCAAAGGTGTTGAGAATGGCGTCGGCAAGGATCATCGAGGTCAGGTTCCGCGAGCTGACGCCGCCCGGCGGGCGCGGATTGACGATCGAGCCTTTCGGTGCAACCGCGTTGATCGTCCGGTAAAGTCCCTCGTTCACCGGTAGCGTCGGATCGACGAAGGCCTTGGTGCAGTAATAGGCCATTGCCATGGTGTGGGTGAGCGGAATGTTCTTGCCCGAACCGATCTGCCCGTCGCACCCCGAGAAGTCGAAGGAAACCTTCCCGTCGGCGATGGTCGTCTTTACCGCCAGCTTCACCGGTTTGTCGCTGATGCCGTCCTCGTCCAGCCAATCCTCGGCCTCGTAGACGCCATCGCGCAAAACCTCCCTGATCCGCGCGCGGGCGCGGCGCTCGGTGGCGTCCAGCATATCGGCGATGGCTGCGGCCATGGTCTCGGCCCCGTAGCGCGTATAGAGCGCCAGCACCCGCTCGATGCCACGGGTGTTGGCCGCGGTCTGGGCATGGAGGTCGCCGTCGCTGAAATGCGGTGTCCTCGAATTCAGCAGGAACAGCTCCCAGACGTCCTTCCGAATCACGCCGTCGTCAAAGATTTTGATCGGCGGTATGCGGATGCCTTCCTGATAGATGCTGGTGGAATCGCCGGACTCGCTGCCGGGGACACGGCCGCCGACATCGGAATGGTGCGCGACCGCGGCGGCGAAGCCCACGAATTCGTTGCCGGCGAAGATCGGCGCGGCAACCGTGCAGTCGTTGAGATGCGTGACGCCGACAATATAGGGGTCATTGGCGAGGAACACGTCGCGAGGTCTTATGGTATCACGCGGGAATCGCGCGAAGATCGCATCCGCCAGCCGCAGGGTGGACCCGAGATGGGCCGGCGCGTGCGTCGCCAGCGCCAGCGTGCGACCCTCGGCGTCGCAGATCGCTGTGGAACAATCCGCCCGCTCCTTTATGTTCGGTGAATAGGCCGTGCGGATCAGGCTGGCGCACATTTCCCACGCCGCCGCCTCGAGCCCGCTTGCAACCACTTCCGTCAACGCGAAGCTCACCGCCCACCTCTCATCGGTCGCGCGCAAGGCGCAGGTTGGAAACCGCATCGACCCGGGCCGCGAAATCCGGTGGCAGAACGGTGGTCGTATCCATCTGCTCGACAATCGCCGGGCCGGCAAGCACAACGCTGGGCCGGAGGTCGCCCCGCGCATAGACCGGACAGTCGACGAATCCGCCCGCGCTCTCGAAGAAAACCTTCCGCCGCGCCCGCGGCACAAGCGACCCGGCGCGCCCGGTAGCGGACCGACCCGCCAGTTCAGGCCGCGGGACGGGAAGCGACGCCCGCAGCCGAAAAGTCACGCATTCGGCCTCCTGTTCCGGTTGCCGATAGCCATAGAACTGCTTATGCACCTTATCGAAACTAGCCTTGACCGCGTCCATGGCCCGCGCCCCGAGATCATCGGCGGATAGCGGCACCCGCAGTTCGGAATTCTGTCCGACATAGCGCGTATCGACCGAGCGCTCGATCACGATCCCCGCGACGCCGAGCCCATTCGATCGGAAACTCTCGACCGCCCGGTTCTCCAGCTCGGCGAAGATCGCGTCCAGCTCTTCCGCGCCGTCCGCGTCGGTCTGGCGCATCAGACGGGTGCGGCTGAGATCGATCTGGATATCCTTGGCCAACACGCCGGTGGCGCAGAGAACCCCTGGGCTTTCCGGCACGAGAACAGCCATCTCCAGGTCCTCCGCGACCGCGGCGGCGTGCAGCGGTCCCGCGCCGCCGAACGCCACCAGAACGAAATCCCGCGGATCGAGACCGCGCTGGACCGAAACGAATCGGATCGCCTGGGCGATGTTGGTATTGGAAACGGCCAGGATCGCGGCGGCCGCTTCCTCGACGCTCAACTGCTTCTCGCGCGCGACCACTCGCTCGATCGCCGCGACCGAACGAGCCTTGTCGATCCGCACCGCGCCGTCGAGGAGAAAGTCCGGATTGAGCCGGCCGAGTACCACGTTGGCGTCGGTCACCGTCGGCGCCTCGCCGCCGATGCCGTAGCAGGCCGGACCGGGATTCGCGCCCGCGCTGTGCGGCCCGACCCGCAGCATGCCGCCAGCGTCAATCCAGGCGATGCTGCTGCCGCCCGCGCCCACGGTGTGGATGTCCATCGCGGTCGACTTGATCGGCAGCCCGTCGATCGTTCGTGCGTGTGTGACCTCGGGCCGGCCGTCCCGCACAAGGCTCACATCCGTGGATGTGCCGCCCATATCGAAGGTCACCAGATTCGTCTCGCCCACGGCCTCGGCGAAATACTGCGCGCCGCTGACGCCCCCGCTCGGACCCGATAGCAACGTGTCGATGGGGCGCTCCACCGCCAGCGCGGGGCTGACCACGCCACCGCCCGAGCTCATGACGAAGGGTGGCTCGGGCACGCCCAAATGGGCGACTTCCTCGCCAAAGCGGGTGAAATAACGTTTCATAACCGGCATCAGTGACGCGTTGACGACGGTCGAACTTAACCGCTCGTATTCGCGGAACTCGGGCAGGAGTTCCTGCGAGACCGTCAGGGCGGCGGCGGGCCAGTGTTCGCGCAAGATCGCCGCGGTCGTCCTCTCATGTTCCGGGTTGGCATAGGCGTTGAGAAAACAGATTGCCACGCTCGCGCAGCCCTCGGTGCGCAATTGCTCGATAGCCCGCAGCACGTCCGATTCGTCGAGCGCCCGGATCACCGCTCCGTCGCCGGCGACCCGCTCGTCCACCTCGATCCGGAGTTCCCTGGAAACCAGAGGCTCGGGCCGCCCCTTGAACAGGTCGTACACGTCGGGCCGCGTCTGGCGGCCGATTTGCAGCAGGTCGCGGAATCCCATGGTGGTGATGAGCCCGGTCAACGCGACCTTGCGTTCGAGCAATGCGTTGGTCGCGACAGTCGTGCCGAGACCGACGAAGCGAAGCTCGTCAGCCAGCCGGCCGGCCTTTTCCAGGATCTCGGCTAGACCGCGAATCGGCGCCTTGTACGGATCATCCGGCGTCGATGACAGTTTGTGCCGGACGACTTCACCGGTCGCCTCGTCGAGGAGGAACAGATCTGTGAAAGTTCCACCGACATCGATGCCAACACGCAGTGTGGCGGGCAAGAGGGCGTTCCTTGGGCGGATTGCGAAAACAAGCAAAGGTGAGAATAACCGATTTTCCCAAATTACCCACCTTAGCCGCAGTCTAAAACAGCATCCACAACTCGCCAATCAGGTCATTGACCGAGATCAATTCGGTGGCCAAACCAACCAATGTGTTGCTCCGATGCAATTGCACGACGTTGAGAATGCCCAGCGCCGGTGGCGCGCGACTTCCGAGATGGGTCATCTTGAGACCTCAGCACCGATGTCGTGTCACGCCCGGTGTTGGGGAAAGCGGAAGTAAAACAGCAGAAAGCCGACATCATCGCGCCGATGTCGGCTGCTGAGGGGAAACTGCGGAAGGCAGTCGGGCAGGCCAGTTCTTTCGGGTGCAGCCAATTGAAGACATACGGACCGTGGCGCACCGTCGGACTTTGGCTTTTTGGCTTGCTTCGCCACATACTGACCAAGATGTTACGGGCCGCTGAGGCGGCGGAGTTTGGTTCAGGATACAGTGTACTTCGAAGACAATGCGGCCGGTCGGGAATTGCCGGCGATACTGTCGCCGTCGACCGCGATCTAGTGCTGCCGATTGCGTCAAGCTTTAACGATCAAGGCATACATACGGACCCATGACATACGATCGGATTAACTTCTTCTTTCTAAACGTCGGGCATTTTTTCGATCATATGTTCGTCTTGATCTTCGCTACGGTCGCGGCACTGAGCCTGACGACCGAGTGGGGCATGACCTATTCGCAACTGATACCCTACGCGACACCGGGGCTCGTTGCGTTCGGTGCCCTGGCGGTTCCTGTCGGTTGGTTGGCCGACAAATGGAGCCGCGAGGCCATGATGGCGATCTTCTTCATCGGCATTGGCGCGAGCTCGGCCTTTACAGCCCTGGCTGCGACACCGCTGCAAATCGGAATTGGCCTCTTCTTCATTGGCGTATTTGCGGCCATTTATCATCCCGTCGGCATCGCCATGGTCGTCCATGGCCGGGAAAATACGGGTGTTCCTATCGCCATCAACGGCATCTTCGGCAATATGGGAATAGCGGTTGCCGCGCTCATGACCGGATTGCTGATCGATACGAACGGGTGGCGCGCCGCATTTGTCCTGCCGGGTATCGTCTCGATAGGTTTTGGCATCGCATACGTCTTCTTCATTCGCGCCGGCCGCGCCAAACGTGCGGTCGAAATGGCGAATGGCACGGCGGCAAAGAAGGCCGCGGCGGGCACGATGACGATCGACCGGAGCCAGTTAATTCGAATTTTCGCGATCATCTTCGCCACCACTGCGATTGGCGGCTTCATCGTTCGAAGTACGACCTTTGCCTTGCCGAAAGTTTTTGACGAAAGGCTGACGGCCATAGCGGACAACGCGACGTTGATTGGGAGCTACAGCTTCCTGGTCTTTGCCCTTGCAGCGTTCGCGCAGCTCGTTGTGGGCTTTCTGATCGACCGTTATTCGATCCGACTTATCTTCGCCTTCGTCGCGCTTCTGCAGGCCATTTTTTTCACCGTTATGCTGAATCTGACGGGGGTGCCGGCACTGCTTGTTTCCTTTGGATTCATGTTGATGGTTTTCGGGCAAATTCCGATCAACGACGTGCTCGTCGGCCGTGTCACGCGAAGCGAATGGCGCAGTCGTGCCTACGCCTTTCGATACATCATCACGTTTTCGGTCGCCGCGACGGCGGTCCCGCTGATTGCCTGGATCCACACCGAATGGAGCTTCGTCATCTTATTCGCCGTGATGGCTATAGGCGCGACAGGCACCTTCGCGATGGCTCTCCTACTCCCCGGTAGCGTCGCCAAACAGTAGTTTGTTCACGAATCCCACGCAGAGGGCTATGTCGCTTTTTTTAAGAACGTTTCGATTGGGGTATCGGTGCGTTCAGGCGCTCCATCCTTATTAAAAAGACTAAGTGTTGCGACGACCCTTTGAGATCACCGGCGACAAGCAGACGTAAAACAACGGATAAAGGACGCCGCCCAAATCCCAATGTTTCGGTATAGTTAGTAGGTAACATTTGATGGCCTGTTCAGGCTCAAAACAGCGGGTTCTGCCTGCGATGTACGAACTTTCGCGACGTATCGGCGGCGTCGAATACCCGACGGCAAACCGAACATTGGGCCGGCGATGCGCCGGCCGGCCCTCATCCCCGCGACGGCAGTTCCACGACACCCGTTCCGTGGATCGACAGCTCGCCGTCCTGGTTGAGCGCCCGGTGCTTGATATCGACCAGGCAGGCGCCGTCCTCTTCGCGCTTGGCCGTAACCTCGCCGTCGATGAACAGGGTATCGCCCTCCGGATTATGGCGCCGGATCTGACTCTCGGAATGGCGCAGGAACCCGTCGTCGCCCATCCAGTTGGTCATGTGATGCGTCATCCAGGAGCAGCGCTCCGGGCCGTAGTCGTAGGCCCCCGGCGCGCCGACCATGGTCGCGAAATCGTTCTCCCAGTGCACGCGCTCCGGACAATCCGGTATCCCGAACTTGTTCTTGATGCCGAGGCCGGGATGGCGGTGGTGCTGTTGCCAGGCCAGTTTGTTGGCGCGGATATAAAGCCCGCCCCAGCCCTGCGCGTAGGCGATGAAGCCGGTGACCGTCATCGGGCCCTTGATCATCGTCGGCAGCTTGTCGCCGACCGCGACGTCCTCGAAATAGCGGGTCTCGCCGCCGCGCACCGCTTCTTCGGCGTAACCCGCGAAGATCTCCGCCAGCTCGCCGTCGCTGTATTGCTTGATCGGCTTTTCCCGGAGCTCGTCGTATTTCGTGCCGCTTTCGCGCGCCTGGTCGCGGTCGGTGCGGAAGCACCAGCTGTCGGCGCCGGCCACCTTGTCGCCATCCTGGTTGAAGAAATCGACATGGTAGATCTGCTGCACCGCGCGCCCCGAAAACCGCGTGTCGTGAAGGATCAGATCCTTCAGCCATGCTTCGGTGCTGATCTCGTCGTTGCGGCGCACCGGCTTGTGCCAGTTCCAGTCGGCCCCGGCCCACATCGCGTGCACGCCGGGCAGCCCGCCGACATAGCCGGAAACGATCCGGTCGCAGGCGAACAGGAAGGAGGGCAGGGCGACGATGCCGCCATACTGCGTCGTCGCGGCGTAGTCCGGATCGCACCATAGCGGGTTGTCGTCGCCGATGCCGTGCGCGTAGTGGCGGATATTGTCGCGCGTCGCCTCGTGGCACCAGGGTTCGAGCGAGTTCTCGATACGCACGCCGATACGCTCGCGCAGCTGGTCCAGCCCGCGTTCGGTGATCCGTGCGAACTGCCGGTCGATATCGTCGCTCATGCTCTATTCTCCAGCTTCGGTTCCGCGTCGCGCAGCACCTTACGGTTGACCTTGCCCGCCGGCGTCTTCGGCAGCGCGTCGACGAAAGCGACGCGGCGGGGATATTCGTGACGGCTGAGACGGCTCGCGGTGAATTCCTGCAATTCCTTGGCGAACGCGTCGTCGCCGCGACGCTTCGAGACGATGAACGATTTCACCACCAGGCCCCGTTCCGAATCGGGCGCGCCGATCACCGCCGTCTCGTCCACATCCGGATGTTTCAACAGCACGTCCTCGATTTCCATGGCGCTCATCGTGTAGCCGGCCGAGATGATCACGTCGTCGGCCCGGCCCCCGTGATAGAAATAACCGTCCTCGTCGACCCGGCCGAGATCCTTGGTCGGATACCAGCCGTCGCGCCGCTTCATCACGATCTCGCCGGTCCGGCCCGGCGGGCAATCGTTGCCCTCCGCATCGTGCACGGCCAGCTCGATTCCCGGCATCGGGCGGCCGAGCGAACCGGGCTTGACCTCGTGGTCCGCCGCGCCCGGATAATCCGCCAGGATCACGCCGATCTCCGTCGTCCCGTAAATACTGCAAACCGGCGCGCCGAACGTCGCTTCGGTCCAGACCGCCGTATCCGAGTCGATCGGCTCGCCGGTAAAGGACAGTTTCTCGACGGCGAACGTGAAATCGGAAGCCCGGCCGGAATTCTTCATCAGCCTGTAATGCGTCGCCGCGGCGGTGATATTCGTGATCCCGTAGTCCTGGATCGCCTTCATCAGGCGCGCCGGATCGAACTTCCCGGCGTAGCTGACGGTCGACACGCCGAGCGCCAGCGGCGAAATCGTGCCGTGCCACAAGCCATGGCCCCAGGCCGGCGAGGAGGGACACATGAAGCGGTCGCCCGGCCGGATCCCGGTGCCGTAGAGCGCCGCGAGGATCACCGTCACGGCCGAGCGGTGGCGATGCTCGACCGCCTCCGGCAACTCGCGCGTCGTGCCCGACGTGTACTGGTACATCGCAACATCGGCGGACGCGGTATCCGGCGTGAAGTCCGCGCTTTCACCCTGGAGCGCCGACAGAAACGCGGCGTCGGCGACGATCATTTCGATCGCGGCATTCTCCGCCGTCAGATGGGCCAAATCCGCGTTGGTGACGAGCAGCCTGGGCGTACAGTCGTCGATGCGCAGGCGCAGACCGTCCGGTCCGAACAGGGTGAACAGGGGGACCGCGATGCAGCCCGCCTTCATCGTTCCGAACAGGGTTACATAGAAAGGCAGCGACGGTTCCAGCATGATCGCGACCCGGTCGCCTTTTTCAAGGCCCCCGCGCCTCAGAAAATTCGCGAACCGGTTCGAGGCGTCCGCAAGCGCCCCGAACGTAATCGTTTCGTCGCCTCCGTCGGCATGCGCGACGCGCACCGCGACCGTGTCCCGGTCGTGCCGGTCGACACACTCATGCCCGATATTCAGCCGCGCGCGGTCGCCGTCGAACAGCGCCCAGATCGCGTCCTTGGAATAGTGGCGCTGCGCGTCGGCATAGGAGGTGAAATCGGTCAGCCGGGACATGCAAGATTTCGTCGCATTGGAAGAGGCGGCGCGACGATAGAAGTTCAGCCGCGGCTTGTCTAATGGACCCGGGTCAGGCCCGCACGTGGCAATGCGTACATCGGGGGTGAGGTTGGTACGGTATCTTGTTCTCTCATTAGCAACTTCCGAAATTTGGGCGGATTATTTCCGTTTTACTTTCAATTGCACTGGCGCGACGATCAATCAGACGGCTAGGCAGTCGATCGTGAAGTATTTCCAACCTCCTGTTTGGATTGGTATTTTACAGACAG
>CAYLTU010000169.1:0-12569 GCA_964386465.1 uncultured Rhodospirillaceae bacterium | reverse complement strand
ATCGATCCCCTGACCCTCGCCGTGGTGCGGCACAAGCTGCTGGCGGTAACCGAGGAAGTGGTCGAGACCATGGTGCGGACCTGCTTCTCGCCGCTGCTCAACCAGTCGCGCGATCTGTCGGCGGTGGTGCTGGACGGCGACGCGCAGGTCGTGGCCCAGGCGGAACGGACGCCGATCCATATGGGCGCCATGCCCTTCGCGGTGCGCGCCATGGCCGAGGATTTCGCCGGCGACGTGGCGCCGGACGACGTGCTGATGGCGAACGATCCCTATTGGGGCGGCAGCCACCTGCCGGACATCACCCTGGCCAAGCCGGTGTTTCGCGACGGCGTGCTGTGCTTCTGGGTCGCGATCCGGGCGCATCAGAGCGATACCGGCGGCATCTCCGCCGGCGGCTACAGTCCCAGCGCGCGGGAGATCTGGCACGAGGGCATCCGCATTCCGCCGGTCAAGCTGGTCGAGGTGGGAAAGTTGCGCGAGGACATGCTGCGGCTCGTCTGCGAGAACACGCGCAAGCCGGAGGATACGCGCGGCGATCTGATGGCGATGCACGCCTCGGTCGGCGTCGGGGTCGATCGTCTGGCCGTCCTGCTCGACCGCTACGGCGTCGAACAGATCCAGCGCTGCAGCGCCGCGATCCTCGATGCGGGCGAGGCGGCCATGCGCGCGCATATTCGCCGCTGGAAGCCGGGTGTCTACAAAGCAACCGCCTGGTACGACCATGACGGTGTCGCGACGGAGCGCCTTGCCGTCCCGGTTACGATCACGGTCGGGGACGGGGAACTCGAGATCGATTTCCGCGAGGCGCCGGATCAGCTGCCCTCCTACCTGAACAGTCCGATCGCCAACACCAGCGCCTGCGTCTACATCGCTTTCTTCTACCTGTGCAACGACCAGCAGGTGCAGAACGAGGGCAGCACGCGGGCGATCAAGTTGCTGACCCGCAAGGGCAGCGTCGTCGACCCGGTCTCGCCCGCGCCGGTTACCGGCAGCACGACCTTTGCGGCGGCGGTGATCATCGAGGGCGTGCTGAAGGCGATGCAGGAGGCCGCGCCCGAGGTGGTCGTCGGCGGGTCGGCCCGCCGCTTCCGCTACGTCATCGCGGGCAGCGAGCCCGAGACTGGCTCCTACATCTACCACTACTTCTCCAACAAGGGCGGCTTCGGCGCGAACCGGAACGAGGACGGCTGGATCAATGTCGGCGGCTTCCAGAATCCCGGCGGCACGCCGAGCGCCAGCCTGGAGCGGGTCGAGGCGACATATCCCCTGCATGTCGAGGAATACGGCGTGACCGCGGATACCGGCGGTGCGGGCAAGCAGCGCGGCGGGGCGGGCGGCGTCTTCGCGCTGCGCTACCGCGGCACCGGCCCCGCCATGCTCAACATTGCCGGCGAAGGCACGCTGGTCGCTCCTTTCGGCGCCGAAGGCGGCCGGGACGGCGCGCCGCACGCGATCTGGATCGAGCGCGGCAACGAGCGCATCGACCTCACAGGGCGCAGCAACGACGTGCCGCTGGAACCAGGCGACCTGATCGTCCATCATTCGGCCGGCGGCGGCGGCTGCGGCGACCCGCGCGACCGGACGCGAGAGTTGGTCGAGCGGGATGTGGTGTACGGTTATATCGGTGCGGAGACGGCGCGGGCGGTTTATGGGGTGGAGTGAATTAGGGGATGAGGACGTACTTTGCGCCCTCCAGAGCGCGCGACAAAATGCCATCCTTCGATATACCCCCGACGAGTCTGTACAAACATGGCCTTGGAGCAAGGGGCAAACAGGGACTAGTCTTGCAACGTTGGAAAACGCAAGAGGAGAACGACCCATGCCCGCCACATCCCTCGCCCTGTTGGATGAACTGATACTCGACGGTAAATTCCACGAAGCGACCGAGGCATTCTGCCAGCTCGCTAGTGACGGCCATGCGG
The DNA here is from genome assembly GCA_964386465.1 of uncultured Rhodospirillaceae bacterium. Lineage (GTDB taxonomy): Bacteria > Pseudomonadota > Alphaproteobacteria > UBA8366. Next base: position 10,647 of record CAYLTU010000169.1, on the reverse strand, counting down.
TTCAAGAACTCGCGTTGCACGCCATGAGCACGGCGTCGCCCTACCTGCACGTTCCGGCGCACGAGAAGCTGCTCGACAACGGCGAGTACCGCAACGTCAACTACGATCACGCCATGCTCGGCATCCGGGCCGGCATGCGCCTGTCGCCCTGGCTGTCGCCGGTCGAGAAGAACCTCGGCATCGTTCAGGGCATGTACTACATCCCGCAAGGACTGGACGTCTGGTCGCAGCTGGAATGCGGTTTCCCCGGGCATTATGCGCGCGAACAGGAAAAGTGCCCCGAGGAAGAAATCGGCCACGAGCTGAATTGCCATTTCGAGGACCAGGAGCCGCTGGTCGAAGGTACGGTCGACGAACGGTTCGACCGGATGTTTCGCGCCCTGACGCAAGGCGACAAGGTCACCAGCTACCGCCTTTTCCTCGGCCTCGCCGCCGAACCGGAGCAGCGCCGGCGCCTGCAGGACACCGTGCTGTTCGCAGCGATCATCGATCAGCAGGAATTCAATTCATTCCGCCGCGTCCGCCATATCGGCCACAAGCCGATCCGCACCCGCGCCATGTTCGATCTCGCCGACTGGGTCGGCTGGGACCGGGCGAAACCGTTCTTCTATATGGTCGTACCGGATATCTGTAACGCGCCGATCTTTCATGCGCTGTACGACCATGCCTGTTTCCTGCTCAACCTGCATTTCAAGGGCGCTCAGTTCGAGCTCATGGAAACCAACACCGAGCCCCTCTCGGAGGCCGAACAGGACCGGCTGCGCGACCTGATCATGGCGGGCGATCCGATGGCCGTGGCGGACGATATCACCACCCTGCTGAAAGCGGGCAGGGCGCCGCAGAACATCGCCGACGTTGTCTCTATCGCGCATGCGACGCATTGCGTCACCCGGCTGCGATCGCCCATCGCCTATACCGTGCCGATGCACAGCTTCGACTACGCCAATATTGTCAATTACTGGATGCGCAATTTTTCCAACAAGCATCAGCCGAAAGCGGTCTATCTCGCCGCCTGGTTCGTCACCGATACCATCCGCGAAGTCGACGCCTATCCCAATTTGCCGGGCGTAACCAAACCCGATCCCGACTCGAAACGCGATTGGGCCGAGGGGATCGCAACGGAGCGGCTGCTCGGCGAATTGGAAGCGGCTGTCTTCGACCAGGACCCGTCGCGGGCGGTCGCGCTGGTGCGCGCCTGGAACCAGCGGCATGATCCGTCGGAAGATGGTGCGCGCGCCAAGCTCATCCATATGCTGGCCCATTGCGCGGGCAAGTATCAGGGCGACGCGCATATTTTCCGCAATGCCTGTTCGGTTATCGAGGAATACGAGCTCAATACCGCCAGCGCGGCGCGCAAAGATATCCTGTTCGAGTTCTGGGCCCACTATCTGTCCTTCTACATGAAGCGCACCTTGGATACCGACTGCTACGACATGTATCACCGATATTTCGGAGAGGCGGCGAAGGGCGCAGCCTAGTGTGATGATTCTGAAGTTCGTCGCATTGAATGCGACGAAATTTGGGATCTGAATCACACTAGATTCAAATAGTTAGTGTGCTGATTCACGCGAAATTCAATCCCATGAATTTCACGATCAGGACACTGGCGCGTATGGTCTTCCGGCCTACGCGCTCCGGAGGTGCCGCCCACCTTGACCGGACCCATCGATCCGTCGACGATATTCGTCGCGGCGTCTGATTGTCTTGGCAGGGTGTAATCAATACGAGGCGCGGCGCAGGCCCGGAAGGATCGTGCGCGATGACGAAGGAACTGGAAGGCTTTGTCGCCAGACTGACCGCGTTGGGGGGCGGTTCGGGCGAATCGCGCGATGTCTACGAGGACTGGGCGCCGAGCTACGAGCGCAATCTGCAGCAGGATTACGGCTACATCGCGCCGCGCATTGCAGCGGATGCGTTCGCTGCATACTGCACCGACACGGACACAGCGGTATTGGATCTTGGCTGCGGAACCGGGCTGGTGGGCGTGGAGCTTTCGGCGCGCGGCTTTAACCGTCTCGACGGGCTGGATATATCGCCCGGAATGCTGGACGAAGCGCGCGCAAAGGCAATCTACGGCGATCTTATGATTGGCGACATGACCCAGCCGATCGATCTCGGCGGGCGAAAATACGGCGCCGCTATCGGTGTCGGGTGTTTCGGCGGCGGTCATCTCGGCCCGGAACATCTACCCGGCCTGATCGGTTGTGTGCGGCCAGGCGGGCTGTTGGTGTTCTATATCAACGGTATTCCGTACGAAGAGGACAACTATTCGGCCCATTTCAAGTCGCTTGAAGCGGATGGGCTCTGGCGCGTGCTGCTGACCGAGGAGTCGAACTACATGCAGGCGCTCGAGCGCCCGGGATGGGTCGTCGTGGCGAAACGTAGCGGATGTTGATCTGGGACGCGCATGCCGGGTTCGAGCTGCGGACCGTCGATGATCTCGCGACACTTTCCATATGGAAGGAAGCCGGTGTCAATTTTCTGTCGGTCAACGTCGGGTACGACGTCATCCCATGGCAGCGCACCGTCAAGGCGCTGTCCCTGGCGCGCGACTGGGTGCGCGAGACTGAGGGCTATCGGCTGACCGGCAGCGCGGCGGAAATCGACCGGGCCGTCGCGGACGGTCAGATGGCGGTGGCCTTCGATATCGAAGGCATGAACGCCCTTGACGGAACGGTGGACATGGTGCGCTTCTACTACGATCTGGGCGTCCGCCAGATGGTCTTCGCCTATAACCTCAACAACGCAGCTGGCGGCGGTTGCCACGATGAAGATACGGGCCTGACCGATTTCGGCCGCGCCGTCGTCGCCGAGATGAATGCGGTGGGGATGTTGGTGGATTGCTCGCATTGCGGCTATCGGACGACGATGGAGGCGATGGAGTGCTCGCGCGATCCGGTGATCTTTTCCCATTCGAATGCCCGGGCGCTGCGCGACCATGAGCGTAATATCCGCGACGATCAGGTTGTGCGCTGCGCAGAGACGGGCGGGGTGGTTGGCGTCAATGGCATCAACCAATTCGTCGGTGAAGATGACATTTCCACGTCATCGATCGTCGATCACATCGAATACTATTTGGATCTGATCGGTCCCGGACATGTCGGCATCGGGCTCGACTATTTCCATGTTACCAATGACGGGCCGGGCTTCGAAGAAACCCTGTCCGGAAATGATCGCTATTGGCCCAAATCGCAATATTCCGGAACGAAAGTCCGTTGCGCGGCGCCTTCGCAAATTCACGGGATCGGCGAAGAACTGCTGCGGCGAAACCATCCGGAAAGCGTCGTTGAAATGGTGCTCGGCGGTAATTTCCGGCGGGTCGCCGGGCAGGTCTGGAAATAGGTGCTACCGCCGCTGGCGCGGATCCAGGATATCCCGCAGCGCATCACCCAGCAGGTTCGTGCCGAACACGGCGGCGCTGATCGCCAACCCCGGAAAGATCACCAGCCACGGCGCGACGCGAACGTATTCCGCCGCCGACTCCGACAGCATGCGACCCCAGGAGGGATGCGGCTCCGGTATCCCGAGGCCGAGGAAGGACAGCGACGCCTCGACAAGGATCGCGGATCCCAACTGGGCGGTGCCCAACACGATCAGCGGCGCCATCGTGTTGGGCAATACCTGCCGCAGGGCAATACGGGTTTCGCTCATGCCGGCAGCCCGCGCCGCCTCGATGAACGGCGTCTCGCGCAGCGACAGGACGCTGGACCGGACGACGCGCGCCACGTCCGGCATCAGCGGGATGGATATGGCGATGATCGTGTTTTGCAGCGAGGGTCCGAGCGACGCCGCCATCGCCAGGGCCATGACCAGGAGCGGCAGCGCCTGCATGATGTCGACGATGCGCTGCATCAAGAGGTCGAACCAGCCCAGCAGGAAGCCGGACATCAAACCGACGATGACGCCGACGCCGCCGCCGAGCAGGACCGAGAAGACGCCGACGGCGAGCGAGATTCGCGCGCCGTGGATGATGCGGCTCAGCATGTCGCGGCCCATCATGTCGGCGCCCATGACATGTTCCGCGTTCGGCGCCTGCAAGGAAAGCGGTGCGCTGGTCTTCAACGGGTCGTGCGGCGAGATGATATCCGCGAACACGGCGCAGAACACGAATACGGCGACGATCACCGCACCGACCGCGCCGAGAGGAAAGCGGCGGATGAGGTGAATCAGCGCGTCCCGGCGGGTCGTGACATGCGCGCCGGCGCGGATCAATTCGGCTTTTTGGTCGATATCGGTCATGAGCGTCTTTGTTTGATATAAAGCCTGGAGGTTTTGGGCAAGCGCGACCTGTGCGTTTGCCTTGTGTCTTTTCGTAATCCGAATAATCCGGAGCCATCGTCATCCTCGACCTGTCCTACTGGCTGGACGTATTGCCGCCGACGTCCACGTTTCTAACCATCGTCGGCGCGTTCCTCATCGGCGGGCTGGTCAAGGGGTTGATCGGCGGCGGCCTGCCGAGCATCGTTGTGCCGATTATGGCGCTGGTTGTCGATCCCGTCTACGCGGCGGCGGTTACCGTGATCCCGGTGATGACGACCAACATTTGGCAGGCGGTCGACGGTTGGCGGCTCCTGCCGGTGCTGCGCCGCTTCTGGACCTACTACGGGTGCCTTGCGATCGGCGGCGCCATCGGGTCGCAGATCCTTGTCGGCCTGCCGCCGCAGATCGCCGCGCTGCTCATCGGTTTCGCGGTCGTCCTGATGAGCCCGGTCGCGATCGTCAGCCACCGCCTGCACATCTCGGCGCGGCGCGAGTCGTGGCTTAATCCGATTCTCGGCTGGTTAATGGGGCTGGTGGGAGGCACGACGGTCATCTTTACACCGACCCTGATCTATTTCGCCGCATTGCGCATCGACAAGGATAGCTACGTTACCGCCGCCGCGCTTACCGCGATCTTCTGCATGGTGCCGCTCTATCTGGGTCTTGGCTTTTCCGCGGCGCTGTCCTGGGAGATCGTTCGCGCCTCCCTGGTCCTGCTGCTGCCGACGGTGGTGGGCTATTTCGCCGGTCGCGCCCTGCGTGGCGCCATCTCGCAGCTCACTTTCCGGTTCATTCTGACGGCGAGTCTGGTGCTGATCGGGATCGGGCTGATCAATAAGGGTCTGGCTGGCGCGACGGTGTCTTTTTAGATCCGCGACTTTGCCCAGGACATTAACGATGTTCAAAAATTGCCTGGGCGCGCCGGATGACGCCCATGCGTACCGACTGATAATCGTCGAACGCGGCCATGAGCTCTTCGCGCGAGCCCTCGGTCGGTCTGCCGGACGTTCCATTTGTTTGTGAGCTATTTTTTCGAAAATATCCATTTGTTAGAAAATATAAAGTTGATATAGAATATTTCCACACGGCGATAACAATGTTTGCCGACAATGAATCTGGCTCATGGGGCACGCTCAATGCAGACAAACGAATTGTCTAAATCAAGAGAGCGTGCGCCCAAGATCCGTTCAACGCGCGCGGACGACGCCTATCGGATACTTCGCGAAGAAATCCTGCGCGGCGCGTTGCCGCCCGGCTACAAGCTCAAATTCGACACATTGCAAACGGAACTGGGCTATAGCGCCAGCCCTCTGCGGGAAGCCCTAACGCGACTGACCTCCGATGGCCTTGTTACAAGCGAACAGCATCGCGGCTTCACCGTCGCTGAAATTTCCTACGATGAACTAGAGGACATAACGCGATTGCGATGCCTGTTGGAGCCCCTGGCATTGCGGGAATCCATCCAGGAAGGTGACGATGGGTGGGAGGCCGACCTGCTGGCGGCGTTTCACCGCTTGTCCAAAATCGAGGAAAGCGTCGGTGCCGAACCCAACGTGCCCGACAATAACTGGGCCCATTGGCACAAGAATTTTCATGAAGTTCTAGTCGCCGCGTGTTCGTCGGTGAAACTGCTGCAGATTCGTTCGAACCTTTTCGAGCAATCGGAGCGGTATCGCTTTCTGTCCGCGGCGCGTCGCACCACAAACAGGGACAAGTTGTCGGAGCATAAGAAATTAGTGGACGCGGCACTGAATCGGGATGCCGACAAGGCGGCAAAGTTAATGGAAAGGCACATCATGCTGACCGCCGACCATCTGATTGACGCTCTGAAGAAAGAAAGCTGAATCGGATGCGCTTTCCGATCATTCTACTGGGTGTTTCCACCGCCCTAAACGTCACCGCGCGGCAGTACCCGGCATTTCGCGAACGGTTACGCGAGAAAACATTTATTGCCCAAGTTAAAGCCAAGGGCACGTCGATCGGCCGACACTTCATGTTCGGCGATGGGCGGGTGCGGTCCAAGGCCGGCGTCCATAAGAATCCCGACATCTGTATTTCGTTCAAGACGGCGGCTTTAGGCGCCAAACTCTTGACGCCACCGTTCAGGCATTTGGACTTCATCAACGCGATGAAGAATTTCAATATCGAGATGACCGGGCCGGACGACTTGACCCTGTTCTTCACCGATACGGTCAGCCTGATGCGGACGATCCGCTGGAAACAAGGAACACCGGTCGAAGGCGGCGAGGTACGCTACGTCAACCACACCAATGGCGGCCCGGTATTCGTCTACGTCAAAGATGGAAAGATCGTTCGCATAACGCCGATCGACCTGAGCGACGACGATGCGCCGACATGGTCCATCGAAGCGCGCGGCCAGACTTTCACGCCGCCCAGAAAGGCGACGCTCAGTCCACACGCCCTGGCATCGAAATCCATGGTCTATTCGAAGGACCGGCTGCTCTATCCCTTGAAACGCGTCGACTTCGATCCGAAGGGCGAACGCAATCCGCAGAACCGGGGCGTTTCCGGATACGAACGCATCTCCTGGGACGAAGCGCTCAAGATCACCGGCGATGAAATCAAACGGGTCCGCCGCGAACACGGCAAGGGCGCGGTTCTATCCAGCCACAGCTCGCACCACACATGGGGCAATATCGGCTATTACCTGAGCGCCAACTACCGGTTTATGAACGCGATCGGTCACACGAAAATGGTGCTCAATCCGGACAGCTGGGAAGGCTGGTACTGGGGCGCCATGCACCATATCGGCAACACCATGCGCATGGGTGCGATGGAACCCTACGGACAATTGGAAGACTGCCTGGAAAACGCCGAAATGATCGTTTTCTGGTCCTCGGATCCCGAGTCCAATTGCGGATCCTATGCGGGGTTCGAAGGCACCGTTCGCCGCCAATGGGCCAAGAAGCTTGGCATCAAGATGGTCCACATCGACCCTTACAAAAACTACACGGCCTCCTGGCTCGGCGGGAAATGGATCCCCTGCATCCCGGGAACCGGCCCCGCCATGGCGCACGCCATCGCCCATGTCTGGATGACGGAAGGTCTTTACGACAAGGCGTATGTGGCGGAGCGGACCACCGGGTTCGACAAATACGAAGACTACGTTCTGGGCAAAGAGGACGGCATTCCGAAAACGCCGGACTGGCAGGCGCCCGAGACAGGTGTCGATGCCCACGTGCTGCGGGCGCTGGCCCGCGAATGGGGCACGAAGCGGACCTATCTCTCATGCGGCGGCAAAGGCCTCACCTGGGGCGGCGCGAACCGCTCCGCGACCGGCGCGCAATGGGCGCGGGCCATGGTCTGTTTGATGGCGATGCAGGGCCTCGGAAAACCTGGAATTAATTTCGGCTGCCTGCAAACCGGAACGCCCGTCGACCTGGAGTTCTATTTTCCGGGCTATGCGGACGGCGGTATTTCCGGCGATGTCGAGGGAACTGCCGACGCTGTTCAGAATTACCAGCGCATGCCGCATCTTTTGAGCATGAACACGACGACGCAAAGAGTGCCCAGGCTGCGGATCGCCGAAGCGATCCTGGATGGCGAGGCTTCCGGATACCTGACGGACGCCAGATCCCTGCATGGACAGTTTGCGAAGTTTTCCTATCCCGCCGCCGGGCAGTCGAAATTCAAGATGCTTTACAAGTACGGCGGCTCCCATTTCGGCACGACGATGGATTCCAACCGGCTTGCGACGGCGCTTCGTTCCGATGAGTTGGAGTTCATCGTCAATCAATCGATATGGAACGAGGGCGAGGTCAAATTCGCCGATGTCGTCCTGCCCGCCTGCACCAATTTCGAACGAACCGATATCGGCGAATGGGCGGCCGCGGGCGGGTATGCCCATCACAACCAGAATCAGCTGAACCACCGCATGGTCACGATGCAGCACAAATGCATCGAGCCGCTCGGCGAGTCCAAATCCGATTACCAGATCTTTCTCGACCTATCCAAGGAACTCGGTCTCAGCGCCTATTATGGCGAGGGGAAAACGGAATTGGATTGGGTCCGCGAGCAATATCTGAGTTCGGATATGGCGCAGGTCATGCCCTGGAAAACGTTTCTGAAAAGGGGCTACTACATCGTTCCCCATGAAGTCGAAGAACGGAAGTCGCCCGTGGCGTTCCGGTGGTACGCGGAAGGCCGCAAGAAAGATGTGCCCGAGCCGACACCGCTTCCCTCCGAATACGGCGACACTTACTTGGACGGGCTGCAAACCCGATCGGGAAAATTCGAATTCGAGAGTTCGAGCCTGAAACAGTTCGGCGAGGACCCCGAACGGCCGCCGGTCAATAAGTACATCCCGTCCTGGGAAGGCCGGCAGACCAAAGAACTTTACGAACGGTTTCCCCTGCAGCTGCTGACGCCGCATCCGCGTTTTAGCTTCCACACCAAAGGCGACGGCAAGGACAGTATCGTCAATGACATCGTCGATCACCGCGTCCTGATCGATGGTCACTATTACTGGATCGCGCGGATGAACCCGCTAGATGCGAAGCGACGCGGCATCGCGCATCACGATCTGATCGAGCTTCACAACGATCGAGGCGCGGTGATTTGCGCCGCTGTCCTGACCGAACGTCTGATGCCGGGTGTCGTGCACGCTTACGAAGCCGCGGCCATTTACCAACCTATCGGCGAGCCTGGGAAATCCCCCGACATAGGCGGCTGCGTGAACGTTCTGACGCCCAAGCGCCACATGACGCTAAAAACCTCGGGATCGGCGCCGAATTCCTGCTTGATCGACATAGCCCTTTGGGATGTGCGGGAGGCCAGCGGATGACCATGTGGAACCTAATCGTGGACGTCGAGCAGTGCCACAATTGCAACAACTGCTTCCTGGCCTGCAAGGATGAATATACCGACAACACGCATTCAGGCTATTCGGCCCCGCAACCGCTGCACGGCCACAAATGGATCAACATTCTCTCCAAGGAGCGCGGCGCCTATCCGGTGGTCGATACCGTCTACGTTCCCACCATGTGCAATCACTGTGACGATGCGCCTTGCATTGCGGCGGGCGACGGCGCGGTCAAGAAACGGGACGACGGTATCGTCATCATCGACCCCGGCCTCGCCAAAGGGAAAAGGGAAATCGTCGAGGCCTGCCCCTACGGTGCGGTCTGGTGGAATGACGCGCTGGAACTGCCGCAGCATTGGACCTTCGACGCCCATCTGTTGGACAGAGGGTGGAAGGAGCCTAGATGCGTGCAGTCCTGTCCGACCGGCGCGCTACGCTCCATCAAGACCTCCGATGCCGAGATGGCGAAGATAATCGACGCCGAAAATCTTGAGCCGTTGGTTGCCGATTACGAGACGAAGCCGCGGGTCCATTACAGGAACCTTCACCGCTATTCGCTTTGTTTCCTCGCCGGCGGCTTGGTTGCGAAAAAGGACGAAGCGTTGGATTGCGTGTCCGGCGCAATTGTAGAATTGCTGAAGGACGGAGCGTTGATCGCTTCCACGGAGAGCGACGCGTTCGGCGAGTTCAAGTTCGATTCGCTTGGACAGAGCGGTAGCTACGACGTCCGGGTCACCAGTGGGAATTTTGAAGAGAGAACGATTTCGGCCGAAATAGGCGATGAAAGTGTCGTCCTCGGTGAGATCGAATTACAGGCGATATAGGAGACGGGACATGACGAAGACACGTAGCGGATTGCAACACATCGCAATCGAAGTAGCGGACATAGAAAAGTCGATCGATTTCTACAGGAACCTTCTGGGCATGAAATTGACCGAAAGTCACGAGGCCGGCGAAGTGCCGCAAATTCCCGTCGTCCTCGTTTTTATGCGGGCGAGCGACTATCACCACGATTTGGTTCTGGTCAATAATCCCAATAAAACCTATCGCAAGAAGACGCCGGACGATGATCTGCAGGGTATTCCCGGCGTCCACCATTTCGCATTCGAATACCCGGATAGAGAGGCATGGCTCGCGCAAATGGAACGGGTCAAGGATCTGGAATCGAAATTGTCCGCAGCCCGGTCGTACACAGCCCATGGCACCCGCGCGGCGAAGGGTCCTGGGGCGAGAACGAATCAATCTATGTCCTCGATCCCGACGGCCATCGGGTCGAGATGTTTTGCGACATGGCGACGATCGAAGATGACGGCAGTTTTACGGATGCCTACGGCAAGAAAATGGTCGGCCCGGTCGCCGATGAGCGGTAACGGGGAGGCGAGTGTTCAAACCGGCGGTTTCGATGGAGGCGTCAACCGGCTGGGCGACCGGGCTGCGAGCGCGAAGGTGGAAGCTGCCTCACTCAAACGGCCGGCGTTCTGCAACGATTTGCCGAGTCCGATACGGACTCCGGAATCGCCATATAGGATGGAAGCGGCGCGGCCATAAGCTGATACAGCCTCGTC
>CAYLTU010000168.1:0-12580 GCA_964386465.1 uncultured Rhodospirillaceae bacterium | reverse complement strand
ACAGCAATTACTGGGGCGTCGAAAGCGACCGTTTCGTGTCCGCCTGGCTCGCCCTCTCGCCGGCAACGGTGGAGAGCGGCTGCATCCGGTTGTTGCCCGGCTCGCACCCGGGACCCAAGCTGGAGCATGTCGATACCTGGGAGCAGGACAACATGCTGACACGGGGACAGACGATCATGGATGTCGACGAGTCGAAGACGGTCAATCTGGAACTGCAGCCGGAACCGGCTTGCGATTTCGATCCCGCCGCCGTGGCGCTGCACCAGAAGGCCGACGAGGAGCAGCGCAAGATTTACTATCAGGGCGCAAAGCCGGGAAAAGCGGCCGAGTAGATGTAATTCGGCCGGCGACTCGCTCTACGTCCCCCGCAACACGCCGCACAACGAATTTGCGACATCGGACGAATTCGAACTGCTGGAGGTCTCGATTCCGGCGGATATGGGCACGGTGCTCTGCGATAAGCCGGATTAGGGCATTCGGGTATCTCTGCGAATCCAGTGCGATCCGGTTCGTTTCACCCCCCATCCTAACCCTGAAATGCCTGTGATGGACATTTCAGCCCGCAAGGGGGGAAGGGATAAGTATTTTAATATAAAGAAAATTATCTCCTCCCCCTTGATGGGGGAGGATTAAGGTGGGGGTGGAAACGGTGCCGTTTAAATCATTTCGCGCAGATCTCTACAGGCCGAGGATCGCCTTGACGATGATATTCCGCTGAATTTCGGAGGAGCCGCCGGCGATGGTTTTCATGCGGTTGCTGAGATACATCGGCATGAGGGCGATCGCCTGTTCCGGCCCGACCGGCGGCATGTTGCTTCCGACCTCCAGCGCTTCCGGCTGATAGGGCGCGGCGTAGTAGGCCGCGGCTTCCACACCCAGCATGTCGGCGCACTGCTGGGTTTCCGAAATCTGCACGCGCAGCGACGAGGAGACGGTACCCGGCCGCTTGCCGGCGCTCAGATTGGCCAGCACGCGCTGTTCCGAAGTTTCCAACACCATCGCCTTCACCTCAAGACGAGCGAACCGGTTTCGAAAATCCGGGTCTTCCATCAACGAGGCGCCGCCGGCGGGCGTTATTTTTGCCAGGGCTTCGATGTGGCCCAATGTGCGGCGAAGTTCGACAGATCCCATGGAGAAACGCTCGAACTCAAGGAGGTATTTCGCCACCGACCAGCCGTCGTTTTCCTTGCCGACCCGGTTGGCCTTGGGCACCCGGACATTCTCGAAGAAAACCTGGTTGAGTTCGTGGTTGCCGGCGATATTGATGATCGGCCGCACCGTGATGCCCGGCGTCGTCATGTCTATCAGCAGGAAGGATATGCCCTCCTGCTTCTTGCCCGCCGTTGAGGTACGGACCAGCGCGAACATCATGTTGGCGTGGTGCGCGAAGCTGGTCCAGATTTTGGTGCCGTTGACGACATAGTCGCCGCCGTCGTCCACCGCCATTGTGTTCAACGAGGCGAGGTCGGAGCCGGCGCCCGGTTCGGAGTATCCCTGGCACCAGATGTCCTCGCCGCTCAGGATACGCGGCAGGTAACGTGCCTTTTGTTCTTCGGTGCCGTACCCGATCAACATCGGTCCGCACATCTTGAGGCTCATCGGGAGCAAGGACGGCGCTTCGGCGCGTACGCATTCCTGCGCGAAGATATAGCGCTGGACGAGCGACCAGCCGGTACCGCCATACTCGACCGGCCAATCCGGCGCGGCCCAGCCCTTGGCGTGCAGGATCCGTTGCCACGCCATCGACGAGTCGATGTCCTGCCACAAGCTGGTGCGCTTGCGCGCGGCATCGCGTAGCGGTTCGGTTACCACCTCTTCCAGAAAGGTGCGGACCATGCCGCGGAAGGACTCGTCTTCGGCAGAGAGCTCAAATTCCATACCTAGTGCCCAAAAGTTCCTTTGCGGGAGTTTCGCATGCCGGTCATATCGACCGCTAGTCCCGGCGGACACCGCAGTCTAACATCGCGCCGAAATTGGAGAAGGAGAACGATATGGCCGCGAACACGGGACAGGTCGGACCGGACGACGACTGGCTGGCGAAAGTCGAGGAACCGATCCTGGAGCCGGATCTCCCGATCGTCGATCCGCACCATCATCTCTGGCTCCGTGCCGGTTACACCTATTTGATGCCGGAACTCGCGGCCGATCTCGGTAGCGGACACAACATCGTCGCCACGGTCTTTGCCGAATGCCATTCCATGTACCGTCAGGACGGGCCGGAGTCGGAACGCTCGCTCGGTGAGACCGAGTTCGTCACGGGTCAGGCGGCGATGAGCGCAAGCGGCGGCTTCGGTTCGGGGAAGGCCTGTGCGGTCATGTTTGGTAATGTTGACATGACGTTAGGGGGCAATGTTGAACCGTTGCTCGAGAAAAATATCGTCGCGTCGGGAGGACGATTCCGCGGCGTGCGCTACTCCACAGGCTGGGATGCGGACGAAAAAATCCGCAATGTCGCGCCGGAGGCCGGCATGCTGATCGACGATAGGGTGAAGGAAGCGGCGACGGTGCTCGCCCGGATGAATCTGGAGCTCGACAGCTGGCTCTATCACCCGCAGCTCGACGAAGTCTCCGAACTGGCGGACGCGCTGCCTGACCTGACCATCGTCCTCAACCATGTCGGCAGCCCGATCCTGGGCGGCCCCTATCGCGGCAAGGGGGACGAAGTGTTTGAAGACTGGAGCGCGAAAATCCGCCGCGTCGGCGAGCGCGAGAATGTCTGTGTGAAGCTGGGCGCGTTGCCGATCCGAATGCCGGGCTTCGTGGGCGACCGCAGCCTGCCGCCTGGTTCGGAGGAAGTCGCCGACGCCTGGCGGCCCTGGATCGAGACCTGCATCGAGGCCTTCACGCCGGCGCGGTCGATGTTCGAATCCAACTTCCCGGTCCAGAAGCGCTGGTGCAGCTACCAGGTCTGCTGGAACGCGTTCAAGCGTATCGCCGAGAGCGCTTCGGATAGCGAGAAACGCGATCTGTTCGCCGGTGCCGCGGCCCGGGCTTACCGGATGGATGGAATCGTAACGTAGGCTTGCGGTGACGGGCCGCGTTTACGATTATCCGGACCAACCAAGCTGTACAGGAATTCAAGGAAGGTAGAGCCCATGGCAATGGACGACCGCACCCCGATTATCGTCGGCGTCGCGCAGGTGGAACAGCGCGAGGATGATCCCGCCGCGGCGCGGGAGCCGCTCGAACTGATGGTCGAGGCCGTAGAGGCCGCCGGCGCGGATTGCGGCAATCCGCAGATATTGCAGCAGGCGGACTCGGTGCGCGTGATCCGGGGCATCTGGGGCTACGGCAATCCGGCGCGCCAGGTGGCCGAGCGGATCGGCGCGAGCGGCGCGGAGACCGGACTGACCTCGCTCGGCGGCAATTACGTGCAGGCGCTGACCAACCGCAGCTTCCTCGATATCCAGGCCGGTGAGCGCGAGATCGTCATCGTGACCGGCGGCGAGTGCGGCCGCACCCAGGCGCGGGCGCGCAAGGCGGGGCTGGAGCTCGACTGGAACCCGCTAACGCGGGAGCCCGGCGCCAATCCGACGACGAGGGACGACGGCGACGCGCCCGACATGTTCCTCGGCAGCAGCAAGGTGACGCGGCACGAGGCGGAGACGAAGCGCGGCATTCAGCTGCCGATCCAATTCTATCCGATGTTCGAGACGGCGCTGCGCCACGCCAACGGCGAGAGCGTAGACGGGCACCTGAAGCGGGTGTCGGAGCTCTGGGCCGGCTTCAACAAGGTGGCGGTCGACAATCCAAACGCCTGGATACGCAAGCCGCTCAGCGCCGAGGATATCCGCACCCCGTCGCCCGCGAACCGGCCGATTTCCTACCCCTATACCAAGCTGATGAATTCCAACAACAGCGTCGACCAGGGCGCGGCCCTCATCATTACTTCCGTTGGCAAGGCGCGCAGCCTGGGTATCCCGGAAGATCGCTGGGTCTATCCCCATGCCGGAACGGAGGCTTGGGACCATCTCTACGTCTCGGAGCGCGATAATCTGCACAGCTCGCCCGCGATCCGCCTCGCGTCGCGGAAACTGTTCGAGCTGACCGGCTTCGGCGTGGACGATTTGGATACGGTCGATCTGTACAGCTGCTTCCCGGCCGCCGTTCAGGTGTCGGCGAACGAGATCGGCCTGAAGCAGGACCGCCCGCTGACGGTAACTGGCGGCCTGACATTCGGTGGCGGCCCGCTGAACAATTACGTCATGCATTCGGTCGCGCGCACGGTCGATCTGATGCGTGCGACGCCGGGCAGCATCGGGCTGGTGACCGCCAACGGCGGGCTGCTGACCAAGCATGCGCTGTGCATCTATTCGACCACCCCCCCGGATAAACCCTTCGCCTGGGCCAACCTGCAGAAGGAGGTCGATGCGATGCCGCGCCGCGACGTCGCGATCGACCATGACGGCGGCGCCACGGTGGAATCCTATGTCGTGATGTACGACGCGGCGGGCGCGCCGGAGAAGGCCCATACCGCCTGCCTGCTGGACGATGGCCGCCGCACCTGGGCGAACATTACCGACCTGGATACGGTCGCCGCCATGATGCGGGAGGAATTCTGCGGCCGAGGCGGTAGGATTGACGGCGATGGTGGGCTGACGATCAATTAGCTGCGCTATATTTTCGGCATGATCTTGTCCGCCAATATGTCGAACTGGCGGGTCTGTTCCGCCGCGTCGAAGCCGGGATAGCGGAAAATGATGGAGCGGTAGCCATAATCCTGGAACCGCTTGATGTCGTCCGTCACGGTTTCCACCGACCCGGTGCCGAGCTTGCGCCCGCCGCCGACATCCGGCTGTTCCTCGCCGATCGAGATGAACAGCTTGTGGACGAGCCAGAGGTCGTCGAGCGCCCGTTCGTTTTTCTCGCAAAGCCGGCCGAGCCGTTCCAGCCGTTCGGGTATACGTTCCGGGTCAAGTGAGACCGACATCCAGCCGTCACCGTGCTCGGCGACGCGGCGCAGCGCGCGGTTGGAGATGCCGCCGATCAGGATCGGCGGGTGCGGGCGCTGTACCGAGGGCGGATAGCATTGCACCGGATCAAATTGATAGTGATCTCCATGATAGGAGACCTCGCCGCCGCTGCAGACCGCCTTGAAGATTTCGAGGTATTCGTCGGTGACCGCGCCGCGGTCCTTGAAGTCAGCGGTCTCCAGCGCCTTGAATTCCTCTTCCAGCCAGCCGCTGCCCGCGCCGAGCACGACCCGGCCGCCCGAGAAGCTGTCGATTGTCGCCAGCATCCGTCCCAGCAGCAGCGGATTGCGGTACGGCATCACCAGGACCGATGTCCCGATCACCACCGATTTGGTCGCGCCGGCGAGCACGGCCATGGTCGCAACCGGCTCCATCAACGGGTCGGTGTCGGGCGCGGGGAAGTCGCCGGTCGGGCTGTAGGGATATCGCGACTCGATATTCGCCGGGAATACGATGTGGTCGGCGAGCCAGATCGAGTGGTATCGCCGCTCCTCCGCGAAACGAGCGAGGCCCAGGATGTTCTCCGGCGTCGCCAGGCTGCCATAAACGCCAACATCGATTCCGATCTCCATGATAATTTCCCTCTCTCTCCATCGTTCGACTTCCCCGTGGGTGCGAGCGAGTTTCGAAATTCATAGTCGTTATACTAACGCGAGCGACAAGGACGGGACGTATGCCGGATATCCTTCTCTACGCCTATTGGCGCTCCGCGGCGAGCTACCGGGTGCGCGCGGCCTTGGCCTTGAAAGGTCTGGAAGCAACCGAAATCGAAGTCGATCTGTCGATAGGCGCGCAGAAAGGTAGCGAATACCGGCGGATCAACCCGCAGGCCATCGTGCCCACTCTGGTGCACGATGGCACGGTCATCCACCAGTCGTTGGCGATCGTCGAATATCTCGACGAGGTGTTTCCCGCGCGGCCATTGTTGCCCGCCGACCCCGTTGGTAGAGCCCGGGTGCGGGCCATCGCCGTGGCCGTGGCGGCGGAGATCCAGGGCCGCACGGGCACACGGGTGCGCGAGTATCTCGAAGAGCGTTGGGATTCCGAGACGATGCGCGACTGGTACCGGCATTGGGGACGCGCCGCTTGCGAGGGCGTCGAAGGGCTGCTCGCGGATCATCCCGATACGGGTGTTTTCTGCCATGGCGATACCCCTGGCATGGCGGATTGTTTCCTTTACCCGCAGGTCTGCGCGCTGCGCCGGCGCGAGGTCGATTTATCCGGATTTCCAACGATATTGCGGATCGCCGACGCCTGCGCGGCGGAACCGGCATTCATAGCTGCCGCGCCGGATAATCATGCCAGCAGAGCGGTCGATCTGCGTTTTTAACGCCCGGCACATTTACCGTTATCGGCCATGGAGCAGAGCGCGGGCGATCCATTTGTGGAAGGCGTGCGTGGGGCCATCCATGACCGGAGAGAAAACGCCGCCGTCGTAGCCGGGCGACGAGCGCCCTCGTTGCATGCCTTCCACGGCGCTTTGGTCTTCGGCAAATACGTTCCGCCAGAGCGTTTGGTTCGCTTGCCGTGCTGTATCGAATTTCTCTTCGCGGACAGCCTCGTCGAAATAGAAAATTTCGAACCGCTCGCGCGTTCGGGCTGAGCCGTCGGGCTGTATCAGAACGGCGTAGTAATGGTCGCGATGAAGACCGAGCAGGGCATTCGGGAAGAGCGCGATGTATTCCGCGCCGGTTTCCCAGAATTCCTCCAGGCCGGAAGCCGTCGGGAAAGGCTCTCCGCCTGCTGGAAATTTCGGGTCATAGAGAGCGCTTTGCTGACCCGCATAACGGTCATCGACGATCGCGTGATGCTGGTCGAGGGGCGAATAGCGGTTCAGTTCCGGATGCACCCAGGGCAGGTGATAGGCTTCGCAATAATTCTCGACCGCCAGCTTCCAGTTGCAGTCGAGCGTGAATTCGATGGTGCAGTCGGCGCCGCTGTGGACCAGCGGAACGTCCGCCAGAAACGGCCAGCGCCCGGCAACGGGAGCGATATAGGATTCGAACGGTTCCGTCCCGTTCGACAGGTCGGCGAAAACAAGACCCCGCCATTCGACACAGCGAATTTCGCCAAGCCGAATGTCGCCCGCGTTGAAATCCGGGCAGGAATGTTGTCCCGGACCGCCGACGTTGGGCGTGGCGATCAGATTCCCGTCGAGGGCGTAGCTCCAGCGGTGGTAGGGGCAGACGATCGCTTTTCGGCTTTCCTGTGGCGAATCGACAAGGATGCGGCCGCGATGCGGGCATACGTTGTGAAACAGGTGAACCTCAAGATTGTTGTCCCGAGCCATCAAGAGCGGCAGACCGGCAAAATCGAATGGATGCAGATCGCCGGCATGTGGCGCATCCATCGCGAACCCGACGCAACTCCAACCTCCGGCGAACACCCGTTGCCGCTCCAGCTCGTAAACCGATGCATCGGCATAGCATTCGTTGGCCAAGCCGCGCGCCGTTTCGATCGGTTGCAATACCCGCGTAAGGGCGTCCGAAAAATCCTCGGTGAGATCGATTGAAGTCACGGAGTCCGTCAATGCCGATCCCCTTTTTGCCGATCAAATCGTTTTGAATATCTTTGGACCGCCGCCGGGACCGGAAGGTTTCCGTTCGAGCGGTGCCGGCGCCAGGATCGAAAAACTGCCGGTTTGGTCGTAAGGCACGGCCCGGCGTCCGAAAGGCGTGCCGACATAGGCCGTACCGGATATGCGGTAATCGATCCGGTCTCCAGTTCCCAGCGCGATTAGTTCGCGGATCAAGCCCAGCGTGCTGGCCGTGGCCATCACCTCGACGTCGGTATAGCCCAGGCGCGGCAGCGTTACCGTGTCGTCGCTGAGGCCGTCGGCCAGTTCGCGGTCATTCACGTCGATGGTCAGGGCGAGGCCTTCGAGCGGGATGGCGAAATCGTTGGGGTTGCCGACACGCAAGGTCAGGATCAGTTCCTGGCTGAGCAGCCCCGACCGCCCCATCGCCATGTCGATCAGGCTGACGGTCGGCGTTTTGACGTCATCGACCGTGGCGCACGCGACTGGCAGCCACAATAGGCATAGCCAGATCCATCTCAGCATCGGGCCGCCGCCATCCGGGCCGGTTTACCGGCCAAACAGCTTCTTAATGCCTTTGACCGCGTCCTCCGCTTTCGGTACCGCGGAGCCGCCGCCTGAATCCGAGCCGCCCAGTTTAGGCAGAATCGAACCGCCGCTGGAGCCGCCCAGTTTGGGCACGCCGGGCACTATTTTCTTGACCGCTTCGAGCGCCTTTTTCGGATCTTTGGCAATGTTCCCGATCATCGCGCTTAGATCCGGCTTGTAGCTGAGATCGTGCCACGGCCCGCTGATGACTACCGGTACCTTGATGCCGCCGGCATCGCCGCTGCCGCCCTGACCTTTCGATGTCGCCACGGCTTTCGGGGTCACTCGATAGTTGACCGTGCGTTTCGGCATGTCCGAGGTGCCCTTGCCGGTGACGCGGATGAACGGCGATTTAAGGGACAGGTCGTTGTTGGTCACGATCCCGTTCTTGATGGTGTATGTGCCCTTCAGCTCTGCGAAATCCGTTTTCTGCGTTTTGCCGGAATCCTTGTTCATGAATGCGGTGGTCACATTTCGCAGCATCGCCGCCAAATTGATCCCGACGATGGCGCCGTCGAGGAACTGAACCTTGCCCTTGCCGTTGAGCGCCGAAACCAACTGGCGTTCGGTCCCGCCAGAGGTGGTGACGGCCAGGTCCGCGTTCGCGGTTCCTTCCAGCCGCTCGAAATCAGCGGCGTCTTTCAGGAACGGACTCGCGTCGAACCCTTTCAGGTCGAAATTGACGCCGATCTTCGGTTTCGAGCCCGCGGCGTTCGCGGTGATCTTCGCCGTGCCGTTCCCTTTGTACAGCGCCAGCTTGGTGAGATCGGTGACCAGCACGCCGTTTTTCAAGGATACCTTGAGGTTGGATTCGCCGACCTTGATCTTGCGGATCAGGATACCGGCGACCGTCAGGTCGAGATTGGCATTGGCTGCCTTCAAGCCGGACATGTCGATGGGATCGTCGCTCCAATCGGCCGGTTGGGAAGATCCGCCGCCGGACGCCTGCGCCGATGCAGCCGGTTTCGCGGCGCCCTTTTCCTCGGGCGGGAGATAGGGGTTGAGGTCGAGCACGCCGAGTTTCATGACGGCCGTGACTGCGGGTACCTTGCCGCCGCCGTCAAACGCGAAATCGCCCGAACCCTCGATCTTGTCGACAGCGAGTTTCGCCTGTTTGAAGGCGTATTTCGAGCCATCTACCGCCACCGTGCCGGTTACCTTGAGTGGTCCGTAGCCGGTACCCGGCGCATCGATCGGCGATCCGGCCCAAGCGGCCAGCTTGCGGATCGAAGGAACGTCCAGGGTTACCGCGCCGCCGGCGCTCAGGGTCTTGGCATTGGTCGCCGAGCCTTTGAAATCGAGTTTGACCGGCGCCGCGCTGATGCTGGTCTCGATATTGGTTTTCTTGGCATTCAAGAGCGTGTCCGGCGTCGCCAGTGTCAGCGTGATATCGATCTTTTCCTTGTTCCATACGAAATCGCCATTGACGGCCACGGGGTCGGTCAGGGACGGGAGGGCGACTTTCCAGTTGATCGCGTCGAGCCGGTGCGAGGCGCCGCTTCTTGCGTCGGAATAGGTGATGGTGCCGTCAACCAACCGGACGTCGTCCAGGGTGATGCCGGCGAGCGGGCTTCCGCCGCCGCCTTCCGCCGGTTTGCTTTCGGCCGCGGCGGGCTTGGATCCAGCGCCGCCGGCTGCAGCGAATTCCCAGTTCGGCTTGCCGTTCTTGTCGATTTCGAGATTGATGACCGGCTTCTCGATGACGAAAGAGTTGACGTCGACATTGCCGGAGATCAAGGGCATCAACGCGACGCTTACATTGACCCGTTCGATGGTCGCCATGTTGTCGGCCTTGCCGCCCTTGGCGTTGCCGACGGATATCTTGCCGGCGACGAATTCCGCATTGGGGAAGATCGAGAGCTTGAAATCACCGTCGATCCGGACGTCGCGGCCCGTAGCCTGCTTGGCCTGTGCGATCAGTTCGGCCTTGATCGTGTCGAGCGGGATGAAGAACGGGATAACCAGTACGACCACGACCAGCAGGACGACGATCGCGACCAATCCGATAATCAGCTTTTTCATTGAACTGTGCTCCCTGCCAAGTTCATCCGGCGGAGCGTCGGAGGATGTTCGGCCGCTTCAACCGATCCACGAGGCTCGTCCCGATTCCATGCCTTTCGCCGTTCGCAAATCCGCGAACGGCAGCATCTTAATCCTACTCCAATTGCGGGCCCAAGTAAGGGATTACACGTACATGACGGTTCGCGTGTTGCGGGTGGTCACATCGCCAGGGCGCCACCGTCGATGACCATCTCGGTACCGGTGATGTAGGAGGATTCATCCGACGCCAAAAACAAGACGCCCGCGACGACCTCGTCGATTGTTCCGGCGCGGTTCATCGGGACACGGGAAAGGCGCCCGGATAGGGCGTCGTTCGTTGGAAACGCGGCGCGGAACATCTCCGTATCGATAGGCCCAGGATGGACCGAGTTGCAGCGAATATTGTCCGCCGCGTGCTGCGACGCCGTGACTTTCGTGAAGATGCGGACGGCGCCCTTGCTGGCCGCATAGGCCGGTTCCTGATGTGTCGATTGGCCGATCCCGGCGATCGACGAGATATTGACGATGGAGCCGCCGCCACTGTCTCGCATGGCGGGAATGGCGAATTTGGTGCCGAGAAACACGCCCTTGGCGTTGACCCCCATGACGCGATCCCACTCCTCCGCGGTGCGTTCTTCGATGGGCACGCGCGGGACCAGGACGGCTGCGTTGTTAATCAGGATATCGAGGCCGCCAAACCGTTCCGTCGCAAACCCGATGGCGGTTTGCCAGTCGGCTTCGTCGGTCACATCGAGATGCCGGTAGTGAGCGTTACCGCCGGATGCCTGAATTTCGGCTGCGACCGCTTCGCCCGCCGCGTCCAGGATATCGCCGAACACGACGTTGGCGCCTTCCGCTGCGAAGGTTTTCGCTTCCACCGCCCCTTGACCTTGCGCGCCGCCGGTGATCAGCGCGACCTTGCCTTCAAGTCTGCCCATGTTTTCATCTCCCAAGTATTCCCATACGGACAGATTAGCCGAAACCGTTCCTTTCGCTAAGATGGTGCGCATAATTATGGGAGCCAGTGGAACCATGTCCGACACATCAATGAACTTGAAAGAGCGTCTCGCCGCGCCGGAGATCACCATCATGCCGGGCGTTCATGACGGGTACAGCGCCCGCATCGTCGAGTTGGCCGGATTCGACGTTGCCTGGATTTCCGGGGCCGGCATATCCGAGAGCCATCTCGGCTGGGCGGACCGCGGGGTCATGGGGCTGCAGGAGAATGTCGCCGCCTGCCGCGACATGATGAACTGCACGGACCTGATCCTGCTGGGCGACGGCGACACCGGTTACGGCAATGCGATGAATGTCTATTTCACCGTGCGGGCCTTCGAGCAGGCCGGTCTCGCCGGCGTCATGCTGGAGGACCAGACATGGCCCAAGCGCTGCGGGCACATGGCGGGAAAGGATGTGATCTCGCGCGAAGAAGCGCGCGACAAGATCGCCGCCGCCGCCGACGCGCGCCGCAGCGACGATTTTGTCATCAAGGCGCGTACCGACGCCGCGGGCGTGCTTGGCGTCGACGAAGCCATCGTTCGGCTCAATCTTTTTGCGGAAGCGGGCGCCGACCTGCTGTTCGCCGACGCGCTGCTGACGCCGGAGGATATCGAGAAGGTCGCGCGCAGCGTGCCGAAACCGCTTTCGGTCAATATGGGCTTCGGCATCCGCGCGCGGGCTACGACGCCGCTGATCGGACCGAAGGATTTGCAAGCGATGGGCGTTGCGGCTGTAATCTATCCTCGTCTGCTGACTTCCGCCGCGCTACGCGGCATGATGAACGCCATGGATGCATTCAAGGAAGAGGTGATCGTCAACAACGGAACGCCGGACCGCGTCGATCTGATGATCTCGTTCGAAGAATTGAACGAAATTACCGGCATGGCGCAGCTCGACGCGTTGGAGGCGCGCTATAGCGGCGGAAAGTAGGCTGAAATTTTTGTATGAACGGCTTGAAACCGACTTTCGAAAAGGACACTTCAGTAGTGGAGATGCCGGCTTGCAGAGGGCCGGCTGCTACAAATAATCGATCGTGAACTCGGACCGTGAGCGCGGTTCCGGGGGGCCGCAATCGCCTGCACGGTAGGGAGATACCCAGGGTCATGGAATATGTGTGCGATGCGGACAGCGGAAAGACATGGTTTCGCATCGAAACTGAAGTGGAAGCCGACCAGGAATCCGAACTCATGGACCATGCGGTTGCTAAACACTTCCGACGAGAGCAGGAGAAAGCGATCGCGAGTTACCAGCCCACCTCTACGGTCTATATCGAGCAGAATATCGGCCTTAAAGCGCATATCCAGAGTGCGATGCCGCTGTTCCTGACCCTTCGCGACAGTGGCGGCGACGGGCTTGCGACGGCGATGCTGCCGCCGGGCGGCCAAAGCGACCAGAGTTTCAATAGCATCGTCGTCGGCAAGGGCAATCGCGATCCCTATCCGGA
>CAYLTU010000167.1:0-12611 GCA_964386465.1 uncultured Rhodospirillaceae bacterium | reverse complement strand
CTGTAAAATACCAATCCAAACAGGAGGTTGGAAATACTTCACGATCGACGATTTACTTCCGCTTATCCCCCAGCTTTAGGCATGCCGGACGATACCGCGTTTTGGTAATTTATGACCCATCTCGGAAGTGGCTACAGTTATTTTGGATGCCCGCCTTTGCCTAAAAGCGATATTACTTCCGGGACGATGGCGGCGGGTTGGCCGGTCATTCTTCAGGCATACCGGCTTTGCGGAGGGCGTCGAGATAGTGATCCATATCGGCCTCCCGCCTGAATGGCATTTGTTGTCTCGTCGCCTCAATCGAAACATTTGGGACCCTGGACTGTAAGGCTTCGAGCGCTCCGCGGGCCTCATTCATACGTTCAAGCATAGCGTATGACGCCGCCATGGGGCGGTGCACGCCCGGCAGCGGATTGGCGAGGTCTTCGAAAGCCTTCTTACACCACCTGACGCTCTCCTCGTACCGACCCGATAAAAATAAAACGACTGACATTGGCGCATAAAACAACGCGTTCCGCGGATCGCGGGGGCTAAGTCGAATGGCCAACTCAAGTTCTGTAATTGCCTCTTCGCAATCCCCGTCGTACATCAGATAAGAGCCAAGGTAACCGTGGCTTTCGCCTGAATTGGGAGCCAATTCGACGGCTTTTCTTCCTTTACTGATAGCGTCGTCGTAGCGACCGGCATTGATATCTATCCTGCCCAACGTGAACCAGGCAGAAACATTCCTTTCGTTTAACTCGGCAGCTTTCTGCGCTGCCTCGGCCGCCATTTTTTTCGACTCACCGGGGTTGTCATACCAGCCCCAAGTCAGCCCGAGGCTATGACTGTTTGCCAGATCGCTAAGCGCCAGGTCGTTGTTCGGTTCAAGCTCGACAACTTGGTTCAACAATTCCTGCGCTTTCAGATTACTCTCTCGATTGAATTGATTGAGATGCCAGTGGGCCTGCATCAGGAGGTCCCAAGCATCCAGGTTTTGCGTCGGCTTGGTCCGCGCTCTATTCATCTCCGCAGCCATGAACTCCGGAGACACTGCACCGACGATCTTTTCTGTAATCTCGTCCTGAACGGCGAAGATATCAGTAAGTTCCCGGTCAAAACGGTCTGCCCAGATGTGCCGGTCGTTGCGGGCATCGATTAGCTGCGCCGTGATGCGCACACGGTTTCCGGATTTGCGCACACTGCCTTCCAAAATGTATTGGACGCCCAGCTCCCGGGCCATTTGCGGAACGTCCTTGGTCTGGCCCTTAAAGGAAAAAGACGAGTTGCGCGAGACCACAAAAAACCACGGCAGCTGAGACAACGCCGAGATAATGTCCTCCGCTATACCATCGGCGAAATATTCCTGCTCCGGATCACCGGACATGTTGTCGAACGGGAGCACTGCAAAGGAAGGCTTGTCAGGCAGCGAAAGCGCCGAGTTTTTTCCGAGTGGGCCTGCTGCAGCATGAACGGTCTCCGACGCTGACCCCGGCGACCAGCGCCAAATGTGTATGGGACGTGCAATGTTCTTCAGCGTGTGTTCGCCGGCGTCATCGAACGGGGTGTCGAGCCGGTCTTGCACATCCTCATGAACGCGCCGCGAAATGGCGACCCCACCGGGCTCCGCGATCTCTTGAAGGCGCGCCGCGATATTCACGCCATCGCCGTGGATATCCTCTCCTTCAATGATGATGTCGCCCAAATTGACGCCGACGCGAAACGTGATGCGACGGTCTGCGTCGATCCCTTCATTGCGTTCGGCCATGCTTTGCTGAACTTCAATTACGCATTGCGCCGCATTGACGACGGACGGAAATTCTAACAACAAGCCATCGCCCATGGGCTTGACGATGCGACCGCCATGCTCAGCGATCTTGGCATCGATCAATTCCGCCCGATGGGCGCGCAGGGCGGCCAACGTGCCGGTCTCATCTACGCCCATAAGGCGCGAATAGCCGACAACATCAGCGGATACGATCGCCGCTAATCTACGTTGGGTCCCCTCCGACATGGGGTGAGTGTACTCGCCACAGCACGAAGATTCCTAGACCGGTGGACGCCAATGCTGACTTCCGGTTATGGCTATGAACGGAAGTCGCGACGCCCCGGAACGACTTCCGCTGTTCCCCCAGCTTCCGACATCGGCCCGGTGACGTCGGCTTTTCGCTGATTTACTTCCACTTTTTCTCAACTCCGGGCGTGGCTCAGTATCGTCGCCGAGGTCTCAAGATGACCCAGGCTGTGCGGAAACAAATTTCGGGCCATTTTGACGCAAGATTGATTCGTGTCGAGCCCACTGGGCGCAGCAAAGTTTTGCGCTGACCATTCATTCGATTCGATTGTTGCGCGAGAGCGTTATCTTCAGGCGTTCTTACACAGCCTGGACCCTGAACGGAAGTCGCGTGTCTCCAACGCTGGGCATTATCAATTGCGTGCAGTAGCATCAGTAAACTGAGCACCGTCTCATTTTAGGGGAGGCCAGTGGAGCGGAGACTGGCGGCAATTTTGGCGGCTGATGTGGTCGGCTATTCGCGCCTAATCGGTGCGGACGAAGCCGGGACCCTCACAGCTTTGCGCGCACTCCGCAAGGAATTGGTTGAACCGACGTTGAAGCAACATCATGGCCGCATCGTCAAGCTGATGGGCGACGGGTTGTTGGCTGAGTTTGCGAGTGTCGTTGATGCCGTTGCGGCTGCGGTTGAAATTCAGCAGGCGACGCCCGAAAGATCGGCGGAGTGGCCGGACGACAGGCGCATTTCATTGCGTATCGGCGTCAATATCGGTGACGTTGCGGTCGAAGACGGCGATCTTTTCGGCGACGGTGTAAATATCGCGGCGCGATTGCAGGAAATAGCCGACCCCAATGGCGTTGCGATCTCCGACGACTCCTATCGCCAACTCGGCGGCAGATTGGATTTGCCGTTCGTAGACGGTGGATAAAAATTTCTGAAAAATATTAAGCAGACGGTTCGTGTATGGACATGGTCGCCGGTGAATATTTTCAACGATGTGCCGGCATCGGACACAATTCCCGCCCCGCTTGATAAGCCATCGATTGCGGTTCTGCCGTTCGACAATCTTTCCGGCGATCAAGAGCAAGACTATTTTGCCGACGGCATGACGGAGGACATTATCACCGGTCTGTCTCGGTTCCGGTCGCTGTTTGTGATCGCCCGCAATTCGTCGTTCTCCTACAAGGGCAAATCGCCGGACGTGCGGGATGTCGCGCGCGATTTGGGTGTCCGGTACGTCCTTGAAGGAAGCGTGCGGCGGAGCGGCAACCGAGTGCGAATAACCGGGCAATTGGTCGACGCTGAAACCGGCAACCATCTTTGGGCCGAACGTTATGATCGTGATCTCGACGAGATATTCGTCGTCCAGGACGAAGTAACGGAAGCGATTGTCGCTGCGATAGCACCGGAAATCGATGAGGTGGAACGCAGTCGAGCCCAGCGAAAACCGCCAGATAGCCTGGACACATGGACCCTGTTTCAGCGCGGCCTTGTGGATTACTACGCGACCACCAAGGAAAGTTTAGAGGCTGCGATTAAGTTGTTCGATGAAGTGAATGAGCGTGACCCGAGCTTCGCGCCGGCCTTCGCGATGGCCGCCGACGCTCGCGTTCGTCTCTTTATGCATAATTCGATGGATTACGCGGCCGATGGAAATTCACTCTTGAACCAGGCGCGGGAAAAGGCGCGTCTGGGTGTCACATTGGATGCACGAGATCAAAGTTGCCTTTGGGCGGACGGTAGAGCGCATAGTTACCTAGGCTATCATGATATAGCCATCGCGAAGGCCGAAGAAGCGGTCGCTCTCAATCCGAGTTCCGCCATGGCGCATCACACGCTGGGATTCGTCTTGGGCAGAGCGGGGCGTTTCGAGGAAGCCATACGGCATATAGAACGCGCGATGCAGCTAAGTCCACGTGACATATTCACTGCGGGTTTTTTGACGGTCGGGTCGTATGTGCTGTTCAAAATGGGAAATTATCAAAAGGCTTTGGATTGGGCGCGACGCTCGACACGCAGTCCGAATCCGCGTTGGCAGTCGTTTGCTACGCTTGTGGCATCATTTATGATACTCGACCGCCAAGACGAGGCCGCTGTCGCCGTTTCCGACCTGCTGGCACACAGACCGACAATTTCCCTTGGCGAAATTCGCAATCAATTCAACGAAACATTTCCCAACAGCATAGAGGGAAATAGCCTTTTCGTTGATGCTTTGCGTGAAGCGGGTTTGCCGGAGTGAAGGCAAACGCTATCTGTCGTCACTCGTTCATACCTTATTTGAACCGTCGGTCGCATGACCGTTTATGGCTATTTTTACGCGTCGCGAAGGTGACGGTGCCACGACCGGGTTACCCCGCTAACCGGAAATGCCGCTGGTGATGTCAGCGAATATCCAAATCCGTAACATCACCGGGGCTCGCGCCCGGGCCGGCAACGACCGCGCGCTTCGCTATGCACCGCCAATACTCGCAAGTATTGACCGCATAGACCCGGCCTCCAACCCCGCGAAAGACCCAGGCGTTCTAAGGGGGTGCATCCGGCCCGCCCGTGATGCTTTACTGCCAGGAACGAAAACAGGTCATTTCGGTCTAAATCGACCGCCGAATTTTACCGTTTAGGTGATTGTGTAACATCGGCTCCGGCGCTGATGTCTGATTTCAGCCGATCTACGCCCGCGCCGCCCTCGAACTCAGACATCGCGAGCGATACCGCGGTTTGGTAATAGATGACCACTTAAGACGTGATGGGGGTTTGATGTTTTTTCCCAACATCTCCGGCGACCTAGCGGACGACAGCCGGATCACCGGTTGCAACGAAGTGAATGTTCGCGCGGCCCTGATGAGGCACCGCGCCATTCCATCCGGGCTTCGGACATCGGGGCCGAGCGGGGTTCCATGCTAATCGCCCAACTCGATAGGCGCTACTGGATCGTGCTGGGTGCGTGTCTCACGCAGTTTACGATTGTTGGCCTCCTGTTCTCGTATGGCCTGTTCTTCAAGGCCCTCGAGACGGAGTATGGCTGGTCCCGCACCCTCCTTTCGGGCTGCTCGTCACTGGCATTTTTTATGATGGGCATCCTGGCATCTTTCGGCGGTCACCTGAGCGACCGCTACGGGCCGCGGCTCGTGCTTGCCGTGACCGGTACGTTTTGCGGCATCGGATATGCGCTCATGGCCCACGTCACGGCGGTGTGGCAGCTGTTCGTGCTTTTCGGCCTGTTCATCGGCATGGGCATGGCGACGCATGATGTGGTCACGCTGTCTACCGTCGCACGTCAGTTTCATCGACGCCGTGGAATGATGACCGGCGTGGTGAAGGTGGGGACCGCGCTCGGCCAGATTACCCTTCCGCTTCTTGCGGCATTTCTTATCGCAACCTTCGACTGGCGCTTGGCCTTGACGGTGCTGGGCTTCGGCGCCGTTGGAATATTGCTGTTCGGCGCCGCCCTTATGAAAAGCCCGCAGGCAAGCGGGGTGTCGGGCGGCGGCGCCAACGAACCCGGCATCGGCATCCAAGACGTGCGTCGCAGCCGCGTTTTCTGGATGATCTGCGCCGTTCAATTCTCTCACTTTACGACACTGACCACGATCCCGTTGCACATCGTGGTTCACGGTATGGATTTGGGCATGACCTCGGCCTTGGCCGCATCGTTGCTGTCGGTAATGGGCGCGGCGAGCATCGCGGGCCGCTTGACGGTAGGCGGCTTCGCCGATCGAATCGGCGGCAGGCGGGCCATGATCCTCTGCTTCGTGCCGCTGATCTTGAGTCTCTTGTCGTTTCTTTTTATCGCGAAACCGTGGCAGTTGTTCGGTGCGGTCGCACTCTATGGACTTGCCCATGGCGGTCTCTTCACCGTCGTATCGCCCACAGTCGCCGAATACTTCGGATTGAAGTCGCATGGCGCGATTTTCGGTGTCGTGGTGTTTTTCGGAACGATCGGCGGCGCGATGGGGCCGGTTTTAGCGGGAGCCATATTCGACTTGACGAATAGCTATTTCCTGGCGTTCGCGGCTCTCGCGGGGTTGGCGTCTTTGGGCCTCATGCTTGTCCTGAGGCTACCCGCATCGGGTCCGAAAATTCACCCCTAGACTTGCCGAATGCGTGAAGTGCTGCACTTTTGACAGACCGCATGGACCCGGCCTCCAACCCCGCGAAAGACCCAGGCGTTCTAAGGGGGTGCATCCGGCCCGCCCGTGATGCTTTACTGCCAGGAACGGAATTTGGGGCAGGGAGGCGATCATGGATCTGGGGATCGAGGGACGAAACGCCATCGTGTGCGCGTCGAGCCGCGGGCTCGGCAAGGGCTGCGCGATGGCGCTGGCCAGGAACGGCGTCAATGTCGTCGTCAACGGCCGCGACGAGGCCGTGACGATGGCGACGGCGGAGGAAATCCGCGATACCACCGGCGTCGACGTCACGCCGGTCATCGCCGACGTTTCCACCATGGGCGGGCAGAAGGCGCTGATCGCCGCCTGTCCATCGCCCGACATCCTGGTCAACAACAATGGCGGTCCGCCGTTCCGCGATTTCCGCGACCTGTCGCGCGAGGACATGCTGGAAGGTGTGACCATGAACTTCGCCACGCCGATCGAGCTGGTGCAGGCCGTCATCGACAACATGGTTACCCAGCGCTTCGGCCGCATCGTCAACATTACCTCGGTTTCGGTGAAGCGCCCGGTGCCCGGCCTCGATTTGTCGAGCGGCGCGCGGGCAGGGCTGACGGCCTTCCTCGCCGGTGTCGCCCGGACGGTGGCGCAGCACAACGTAACGATCAACCACATCTTGCCGGGCTATATCGATACCGACCGGCTGCGCGGCGCGCTTGCCTTCAATTCGCAGAAATCGAACATCTCGATCGAGGACGCGGCGGCGTCTCTGGCCGACGAAGTGCCCGCCAAGCGCTTCGGTAACGCGGAGGAATTCGGTGAAGCCTGCGCCTTTCTGTGCAGCCAGCAGGCCGGCTACATCACCGGCCACAGCCTGAATCTGGACGGTGGCCTGTACGAGAGCAATTTTTAGGGAGGAGTAAGGAAAATGGGCAAGTTGGACGGTAAGACGGCGATCATCACCGGCGGGTCTGGTGGCATAGGCAGCGCGGCGGCGCGGCTGTTCGCGGCGGAGGGTGGCCAGGTGATGCTGGTCGATCTCGACGGCGACGCCATGGCGAAGACGGTCGCGGAGATCGGCGAGGACAAGGCGGCCTGTACCGTCGCCGATGTTGCCGATACAGCGCAGACGCAGGCCTACGTAGCCGCGACGGTTGAGCGTTTCGGCGGTGTCGATATCGCGCTCCTGAACGCCGGAACCGAGGGGCGGATATCTCCGATCACCGAATATTCGGAAGAGGTGTTCGACAAGGTCATCGCGGTGAATGTGCGCGGCGTCTTCCTGGGATTGAAATATGTCATGCCGGCTATGAAACCGAAGGGCGGCAGCATCGTCATCACGTCATCGACGGCCGGTATTCGGGCGACCCGCGGCATGTCCGCCTATGTTACCTCGAAGCATGCGGTCATCGGCCTGATGCGGGCGGCTGCCCTGGAAGGCGCGGAAGACGATATCCGCGTCAACACGGTCAACCCGTCGCCGATCGATACCCGCATGATGACTTCGATCGAAGAGCAGCACGGTCTTCCGGTCGGAGACGGGGCAAACCGGCCGATGGCGCGCTATACGCCGTTGCAGCGATATGGCGAACCGGAGGAGGTCGCCCGCTTGATGCTGTTCCTCGGCGGCGACGACAGTTCGTTCTGCACCGGGGGCGTCTATATGGTGGACGGCGGTGTTTCCGCCGGAAGGGTTTAAGCGGTCCGGCGTACCAAATATCCTTGCCGAACCCGTTTTGATCCGACGCCGCGAAAACCGGTGGGTACCGGGATAATTGGTGTCTTTCGAAACCAATAATTAACGAATAGTAAATAAAGTAAACCACTGAAATTTGGTTACCATTAGGCCCGCGTCCAGATTCTTGCGGCGGACTTGAAACCATGAGAGATCGACGCGATTGGACAAAGGGGCTGTTTTGATTGGTATCCAGCCAGGTAGACAATGCACCCCTTCGGCGCATCGCCGTTTGGAGCTTAAGGAAGAGGCCACCGGCGTCTGATGGACCGTTCGCAACTCCGTAACCTGATCGATTCCGGGCGGGCCATCGCGATGGATTGCCATGCCACCGGCGCGTCGATCCGCGAGGGTGATCCGGTCGGTGAGCTTTTCCAGACCCGCGTCTTGAACCACTCGGTCCTGATAAAGCGCTACGAGCCCGTCCCGGAGACAGAGAGCCAGCCGATATCCGTCTCGACCCTGGTCTATTTTCCCTATGACATCGACAACGTCTTTGACGGCGGTGAGTCGATGGACTACAGCGATCCCGGATTCTACAATGCGCTATCCTACAAAATCTCGAAGGGCAGCCCGTCGGCGGACTTGCTGGACAGGATCGACGCGGACATGGAAGTCCTGCGGCTGGTCAATTCCATGCACAGCCTCGACCCGTTCATGTTTCGCAGCAAGTGCGAACAGCAGAATCTAGTCGGTACGATCAATAAAGCCTATTACGCGATATCGCCCACGGAATGGGAAAAGATCCGCGCGCCCATCCGCGGAAAGATTTCGAAACTTGTGTCCAAGGCGCTAAGCGACATCGGAGACGGCATGAGCGATCGCGCGCGCGCGCAGCATGTCGAGCGTTTCCTGATGAAAATTTGGGAGGCGAAGGACGTCGATGGAATCGAGCCTTTTATTGAAGCCATGAAAATCGAGCCGGTTAAAGCGCCGGAGTTCTTCTTCGCGTGGAAGGCGGTTTGCTATTATCAGGTTCGGTTCGACGAACTGGCTGACGGGCTCGAGGATTTGTTTCGCTGGGTTGGAAACGACGAGCTTTGCTTCCCGGTCGACCACGTTGCCATGTCGCCAGAGGAACTTCGCCAAATCAAAGACAAGCGGGAAATATTGCGCAAGCAAATGCGCGAGGGCTATGCGACAGCTCGAAATGTCATAACCGCCTACGAGCGGAGCTACGATGCCTTTGTCGCGAACGATCAACCCCGGACATTCATGCGGTTCCTCGCCCACTCGGAGAATTCCTATCTATTGCTGGCCAATCACGTCTCGATCGCGACCCACTGCGTCAACCTGTGGAAATGGTACATGGAGGAGCACGGCACGGAGTTGCGGTCGAATCATTTCGGCGAGCTGTTCGAGGGATTGAACACGCTGCATGGCGTTGAACAGCACATGCCGGACCTCGTCTTCGTTTAACCGCCGCCTCCGCGCTGTTCCCGTTCCAGTGCAGCATTACGCGATCCACGACTATTTTCCGCAGCGTCGCCGCATGGAACGCGTCACCATCGCCGGCGACAAGCCGTTCGGCGTGGATCACGCCTATGAAGGGCCGTTCATCGGCCGGCCGGAAATCGAACTCATCGAAGCCGGCACGCCGCCGGACGCCGACGCCACGCCGGTGCGGGCATTCAAGCAAAACTAGCGGCGCGGGTGTCGTTCGAGCGCGGAGGAAAAGCCATCTCTAAACCATTCGGCATGGCGTCCGTTCTCCCATCGTCATGCTCGTGCTTGACACGAGCATCCAAACTGCAACGTCGATCGATTAGGCAAAGTACGCCGGGGCGGAAGCTTGGGTCCTCGGGTCTGGGCCCTACTGTATTCATACTTTTTCGAGAAACTGTTGATGCGACAAGGTGAACTTACCTTCTCCCTTGAGGGCTGGAACGCCCGCAAAGGCGTTTCAGGAGGGCCCCGGCCCTGTAGGGACGGGAGGATGAGGGGGATTCCCGGAAGGGAAACAAAGCATTCCCGGCGCAGGCTCCCCCCTCACCCAGCTTCGGCTAAGCCGCGGCTTTCGACCGCGCCAAGCCTGCGCAACCCTCTCCCCCTTCCGTGGGGCGAGGGAAATTTGAAAACCCGATTTACCTGGACCACCAACGAAAGCGACTGTTCCTCGGATATCTAAAAGATGTGTGAATTTCATAGGGTCTGGGCCCGAGGACGACGAATTGGAGGGGTTGAATGCAGTCTGAAATACGGGCCGCTGCTGCTGTTCGCAACGGTCTGCAATTGTATGATGGCGGCCAAAGGCATCTTAAAATCGAGGGGAGGGCGCCATGGCGCGCATCGACTATGTGGATCCGGCGCAGGCCAGCGAGCGGGTCAACGAACTGATCGGCAAGCTGAACAATTCCAACATCTTCCGCATGATGGGGCATTCGGAGCGCCACTTCGAAACCTATGTCCGCATGGGCAACGCGATCCGCTTCAAGGGCTCGCTCGATCCCGTCCTGCGCGAACTCGCGATCACCCGCACCGGCATCCTGTGCGACGCGGAGTACGAGGTCGTGGCGCACAAACGTATCGGCAAGGGCGTCGGCGTCAGCGACGAGAAGAACGCGGCGTTGGAAGAGGGCGCGTCGTCGGACGCTTTCACGGCGTTGGAGAAAGCCGTCCTGCGCTTCACCGACGACGTGGTGCAAAACGACCGCCCCGGCGACGAGACCTTCGGCCCGCTCGCCGAACGGCTCAGCCCGACCGACATGGTCGAACTCTACCTCGCCATCGGCTTCTACATCATGACCTCGAAATTTCTGCGCACCTTCGACGTGGATATGCAGACGGGTTAGAGGATCAGCCTGCCCAAAGCTCCGGCGCGTCCAGAGCTGCGGCGCATCTGACAGTTCCGCCACACGCCGTTAGCGCACCGGACGTTAGCGCAAGTACCATCCAGGCATCGGCATGTTCTTCGGGTATCGGATGTGGCGTGCGAAAGCCGTGCTGCAGGGCGGGCTTGAAACCGTGCGGCGAATAGTAGGCCGGATCGCCGAGCACGAAAACAAGGTCGGTGCCGGTCGATGTCAATCGCTGCACGCCTTCATCGATAAGCTTGCCGCCGACGCCCTGGCCTTGCGCCACGGGATGAACGGATAGCGGGGCGAGCAAGACCGCCTTTGCGCTCGCGATGCCAGCTTTGGTGAAGAGAATATGGCCGACAGGGTGATCGCCGTCCTGTGCCATCAGCGAAAGGCGCGCCGCCGCTGTCGGATCGGCCAGCAATGCGCGCGTAAGGTCCGCTTCGATTCCGCTGTTAAAGGCGGCCTGGACCAGGGCGGCGATTTCGGCGAAGTCGTTTTCTTTCGTCTCCCGGAAGGCAATCACGATTTTCCCATTCCCAAGTCCATCATATCCACGGTTCCTCCACCGCCGTCAGGTCGCCGCCCGCTTCGCCGGTATTCAGCGTTCCCGCCGGCTCGACGATCAGTATCTCACACTCTTCTACGGCCACCGGCTTGTGCTGCACGCCCTTCGGCACGACGTGCATCTCACCCGCCTTAACGGTGACGTTGCGGTCTTCGTATTTGATCGTCAGGACGCCCTTGTGGACGAAGAACAGCTCGTCCGTGTCGTCGTGCTGGTGCCAGACGAATTCATCCCGCACCTTGACCGCCTTGATGTGGAAATCGTTCATCTGCGCCACGATATGCGGCGACCAGTGCTTGGAGAACTTGTCGAACTTGTCGTCGAGGTTGATCGCTTCGGGATCGTAGGGCATGGCGCACGCTCCTCGGTTTAATGACTTATGAACGAATATGGTGCGCATGCGCGATGCTCCAAGGTGCGCGGTCGTTCCGCGCCGTTGCCTGGCCGGTTTCTTGCCCCGTTTCGCCCGTGTCGCTAAACTGGAATATCCGAATTTACCAAGCTGGGTGTTCGCGTCGGCAAAGTGCCGCGACGGCGCCCGTTAGAGGGGAGGGTACCCATGAGCCAGGTCATCGAGAGTTTTGCCGCGGATTGCCGCGAGTATCTGAAGGACGGTCCCAGCGACGCCGCGCTGGACAAGGTTGTCGCCGGGTTGCAGAAGGTCTTAAAGGACGACGAGGTCTACAAGACCTATTTTCCGCCGGAGAACACGACCGACCGAAAAGTGATCTACGAGGACGAGGCGCTTGGCTTCTGCATCGTGGCGCACGTCAACATCGGCGCGAAGAGCAGCCCGCCGCACGATCATGGTCCCGCCTGGGCGATCTACGGGCAGGTCGAAGGCGAGACGGAGATGACCGAGTACGAGCGCGCCGCCGAGCCGGCTGCGGACGAGCCCGGCAAGGCGAAGCCGTTCAAGACCTATATGATGACCCCGGGCATGGCGGTCCACTACAACGTGGGCAAGCTGCACGCGCCGGAGCGGACGGCCGCGACGAAGCTGATCCGCATGGAAGGCAAAAACATGGACAAGGTCACGCGCGACGCCTTCGTGAAGGTTCCCGGCTAGTACCGGTCGGCCGGGCCGGTGTAGCGCCGGCCCGCTTCCGTGGCCATGGGCCAAGAGATCCCCGTTATCGATCTTTCGCCGTTTCGCGATGGCGATGCTGTTTCGCGCCGTAAAGCGGCCGACTCCATTGCGGGCGCCTGCGAGAAGTTGGGATTCCTTGTCGTCGCCGGGCATGGCGTTCAGGCGGCGGACGGCGCGGCGCTGCACCGGGCGGGCCTAGATTTCTTCGACCTGCCGCTCGACGAAAAACTGACCGTTCGCCGGCCGCGCGACGATCAGAACCGCGGTTACATTCCCTATGGCGAGGAGACCCTGGCGAAGATGCACGGCCAGGTGACGCC